>NZ_JBBJZX010000098.1:0-7297 GCF_038148935.1 Streptococcus pseudopneumoniae
GAGTACGGCAAGGCGACGCTGACATGGTTTGAATTTGATTTTCGAAGAGTATGAGTTTATTTAAAGAATAAAATACTAATTAAGGCCAAAATAGCTGGTCCACCTTGCTTCAAAATAATTTTCTTATCTGCTGTGAGAGAGCCATAAGCCGCAGCACCAATCACAAATAAAACAAAAATAGTCACAATTTCTAAATTCTGTGAGAAATAAATCCCATACAATAGAAAGACTCCTAGCAGAGCATTATAAATCCCTTGATTTTTAAACAATGAACTTACAGACGGACGAGCCAGTTCTTCCTTTTCCATGTTAAAGACTCGACTGGTTGCATCTGATTGCGTTGCAATACTTTCCAAATAAAAAATGTAAAAATGCTCCAAAGCAACAATCGTTGCTAAAATGATTGTAGTAATTGACATCTATTTCTCCTTAAATTTCTATATTTTCAATACCCAAAACTAATTTATTTAGTAAACGGCTGAGTTCTGTTCTCTCAGACTCTGTTAAGATACCTTCCATCTCTTCCTTAACCTTGATATGCTTCAGAGGAGGATTCACCACTAACTGCTCTTTGGCATACTTCGTAGCTTCTACCAACACTTCCCGCTGATTTTCATGATTGCGATGACGCTCCACCAAACCCTCCTTTTCCAAAATCTTGAAATGTCGGGTCAAAGCAGCCTGATCAATCTTCAAACGCTCCTGAACTGCCATTTGATTACAGGGAGAATTCTCCAGTAAAAACAGTAAAATCTGATACCGTGTCAAACTAATTCCAAGCCTTTTTTCAAACAATTGCGTACTCGCTTGCTCAGACAAGCGGAGTTGATACAGCAGATCTTGAATCTCTATCATTTCTTCCTCTTTTCTGTTGATTTATCAATAATTGACTAATCAAGTATGATGCAAAGTAAAATAAATTGCAAGAATGTTGCTTGAATCATTACAAGACAGAAACTTCCCATTTTCCATTCAAATTGAAAAAGAAAAAACGAACGAAACTCGCTTCCTATCACGAAAGCTAGATCTCATTCGTCAAAATGATATTATCAAATCTGGTTTATCCATTCATTGAAACGTGAACGTGGTCATAGTGGTTTTCTGTCACGCTACCACGGTCTGGCATTGGGTTCCAAGTATTAGCTGGTCCATATTTGCTATCGAATGGGGCATAGAAACGTTGTTTCCAAATGATGTAACTAATGCCACGGCTGGCCATATTTTGAATAGCATATTCCGCAATCTTATCTCCTAGTTCTGAGCTTTCTGGGACCATAAAGTCGATAGCCAAACCTTTTCCGTGATCTCCACTGTCCCCTGGACGGTAACCACTAAAGGATGTGATGCCAAACAAGTTAGCAATTTCTTCTTTAAAGGCAGCCGTTTGTGGTTGAAGACCTGCATTTTCAGATTTCGCTACTGCAAGTCCAGCATAATCGGGCGCAGCTGGAGCTGTGTAAGTTGTTGAAACTATCTTCGTCTCTTCTGGTTGATAAGTAGAAACTACTGGTGTAGCTTCACTTGATGATGATACTTCTTCTGAGTTTGTTGCAGTTGCTTTTTCTTCTACTAGAGTTGTAGTTGGTTCCACTGCTGACTTAGCTTGAGGGCTTACTTGTGTTTCCTGCTTCTCAGCTGGAGTCGTTTCCTGAGGAGCTGCTTCTGTAACTGGGCGAGTTGTTCCAGTTGTTTGCTCCTCTGGGACAGAAGTGCCCGTAGATGATGCCACTTCTTCAGAAGCAATCACTGTCTTTGTAACTTCTGAGCTTGATGCTACTTCTTTTAGCGCTTCTGCAATCGGTTGAGAAAGATCTGCAACTTGAACAGTTTGATCATCAACCGTCACTTGATTGGTTGTCAAATCTGCTGTCGCAGTTGTCACTTCTTCACTAGAGTCTGCTTGAGGAGTTTGGATTTCAACTTCTGTTACTTCTTCTGCTTCATTGACAGTCGTTGTCAAAACAGTTTCTGGGAAAATCAAGTCCATATTAGTGATTTTATTCAAATTCGCAAGAACTGTGACATCTACACCCAAGGCTTCTGCAATGGTACTCAAGGTATCACCATACTGAATGGTGTAACTTCTTTTATTGTCTGTTTTAGTCAAATCGTTTTGGATTTGCTCAACACTACGTGCAGTCCAAAGAACTTCTTCTGCTTGGGTTGCCAATACTGGGGCAAATGACAAGGCTACCGTTGAGGCTAATAATATTCTTTTCTTCATTCTTTCAAATTCCTTTCAAATGAATACCTGTCTATCATAACACAAAAAGAGCAGAAAAAAGCCCTCTCGGGCCTATTTAACAGAACTGTCTGTTCCTTGTAACAAACTCGGTTACTTGAAACAGTTTGTTAGGTCTCTGTCACAAAACTGACACAATCTTATCGTTCCCAATCCCCAAAAATGTAAGGAATATCTGCTAACCCTTGAATCCTGTGATTTCCTTCATAAGTCGACTCTAAAAAGTTGATACTTTGAATCCCACTATTCTGGGCAAATTCCACATCCAGAGTCCGATCTCCTATATAATAAGTATTATCAGGATTCAACTGATACTTATCTAGCAGATAGGTAGCCACTTCTGGACTGGACTTCCGAGCAAAGCCACTCTGACTGGTTAAAATCTCTGTGAAATAGGATTCCAACCCCAAGTCTCTGAGAATGGTAAAAGCATTGTCCCCTTTATGAGTGTAGACAAACTGTTGAATCCCCGCTGCGTCTGCCCACTTTAGAACCTCACGCGCACCTGGCATCAAAACTACCTGAGCATTCTTCTCAGCCAGACTCTGGGCACGTACCTGATTTAGCACTTCCACATCTAGCTTTCGCTCTTCTGCTACCTGCACAAGCAAATCCTGCACAGAAAACTTGAGGATAAACTCTCTCACCTTCTCCTTATCATAAGGAATAGAAAACTGACCAAAAGTCTCCTCAATCCCTGATAAAATCGCTTCGTAAGAGTCCAATAAAGTCCCGTCTAAATCCCAAATAAAAGCTGTTTTTTGCATTTCCTATCCTTTCAAGCTCATATAGCGCTGGTAACGATAGCGTAGAAATAACCAGCGAAAACCATTATCCAAGAGAGTCCCTGCCCAAATACCAGGCAAGCCCCAACCAAGCACAATTCCCATCAGATATCCTGTTCCAATGCGGATACACCACATTCCTATACTTGTCGCATAAAAGGGAAGCCGAGCATTGCCCAAACCCTGCCAGACTGCTGTATAGATGACTGTTCCTATCGTCATAGGAGTACCAAGTAGTGAAAAAAGTGTCACTAGAACACTAGCCTCCACCGCTAGAGAATCAGTTGTATAGAGATGAGTTAGTGGTATACCCAAAGCATAGATACTGAAGGTCAAGGGTAACATGAGAACCAGAGAGAGCCAAAAGGTTTGCTTGCTCAAACTAGCGACTCTTTTCCAATCATCTTCTCCAACCGCTCGAGCTACCAGCATGACTGTTGCTGTAGCCACACCAAAGGCAGGCATATAGTTAAACTGGGTCAAGACTTCTCCGACTGCATTCCCAGCCACTGCCTCCGTTCCAAAAGAAACGACCAAGGCAATGATCACGACATCTCCAGCCCGCATCATAAGACGTTCTCCAGCTGCTGGTAAAGCCAAGATCAACAATTCCTTATCTAAACCAAAAGTTGGCTTCGCATAAGGCAGTTTTAATTGTGACCACAAAATCACAAGACCTACCAAACGAGACAGAATAGTTCCCCAAGCAACACCAGCTATTCCCATATCAAGAACAAAAATAGCTAGACTGGAAAAGAGAATATTCAAGGCATTGGATAAAAAACTAACATAGAGGGGCAAACGTGGATTATGCGTTGCACGAATCAAGGAACCCATACTGGTCATCAAGCCCAAAAGAACAATCGAACCACCAACTAAAGATAGGTAGAGTCCACCACTCTCAGCTACAGTTCTCTCCGTCCCCAAAAGTCCTATCATCTCTTGCCCAGCGAAGATGGACAAAGCTCCCAAAAGGAAACTTAAGAGTAAAGTAATTTTCAACGCCTCAGTCACATGGTAGGCTAGCTTAGACTGATTCTTCTCCCCTAAACTCTTTGAAATAACACTGGAAATAGCAGCTCCCAGAGCTATGAAAATCGCCTGATAAATCGTGATAATATTGCCAGCTACTGAAACACCTGAAATAGCGATTAAGCCCAAGTGAGCAACCAGATAACTGTCCACCATTCCCATGAGCATCTGCAAAAAGTTTTCGCCCATAGCTGGCAAGGCAATATTAAGAATGTCTTTATTTTTCTTAAACAATCCTTCCTCCTGATGAAAAGAAACTCAGTTGGTTTCCCAACCGAGTTTACTCCCCCTGTCTTAAAGTCCTAGATAAGCCTCAACCGCTGCTTGCATATCAGCAGCTGCCACTGTTGTCTTGTGACGAACAGGAGCTGTTTCAAGCCCATCAACTGCAGGTGGCATAGCCACTCCTGAAATGTCATGTAATTGAGCCAAGGCTTCAAAGTCAGTTAAGCCAACTTCCCCAGTTACAGCTTCTACTGCAACTACCGGGAACTTGTATGGACTAGCTGTTGATGCAATTACTGTCTTAGTCGCATCGCCAGTAGCAGCTTGGTATTTCTTATAAACTGCCGAGGCAACCGCCGTATGTGGATCCTCGATATAAGAATCTGACTCATAAACACGCTTGATTTCTGCCGCTGTTTCTTCCTCAGTCGCATATTCAGCTGCAAAGAGTGCAAGATTCTCTGAATCAAAGTCTGTCAATTCATATTGACCTTGGCTATTCAAAGCATTCATGAGTTCAGCTGTCTTTTCAGCGTCATTTCCCAAAAGATGGAAAATCAAACGCTCCAAGTTTGAAGATACCAAAATATCCATAGATGGGCTAGTTGTTACCTTAAACTCACGCTTCTTATCATAAACACGTGTCTTGAAGAAGTCTGTCAAAACATTGTTGTCATTTGAAGCGCAGATTAATTTGCCAACTGGTAGACCAATTTGTTTGGCATAAAAGGCAGCCAAGATATTTCCAAAGTTTCCTGTTGGTACTGTGAAGTTGATCTGTTCACCAGCCACAATCTCACCAGTCTTAATCAACTGAGCGTAAGCATAAACATAATAGACAATCTGTGGCACCAGACGACCAATGTTCATAGAGTTAGCTGATGAAAATTGCAACTTGTTGGTAGCCAATTTTTCACGAAGAGCCACGTCGTTAAACATGTGCTTCACATTTGTTTGCGCATCATCAAAGTTACCATCAATGGCTATAACATGAGTATTGCCACCAGTCTGAGTGGTCATTTGCAACTCTTGTACCTTACTGACACCATCCTTCGGATAAAAGACGATAATCTCAGTGCCAGGAACATCCGCAAACCCTGCCATAGCAGCTTTCCCAGTATCACCAGATGTCGCTGTTAAGATGACAATCTTGTTCTCCAAACCATGCTTCTTAGCAGCTGTTGTCATAAAGTATGGCAAAATAGACAAGGCCATATCCTTAAAGGCAATTGTTGAACCATGGAACAGTTCCAAGTTGTATTGCCCGTCTAATTTCACCAAAGGCGCTATAGCTGGAGTATCAAACTTACTATCGTAGGCATTGTTGATACAGTAGTCCAACTCCTCAGCTGTAAAGTCATCTAAAAATGCTGACAAAACTAACTTAGCAACTTCCTGATAAGAAGCATCTTGCAATTTGTCAAAGTCCAAATCTACCTTTGGATAAGTAAGCGGTGTAAACAAACCACCATCCGTTGCCAAACCTTGCAAAATAGCTTGGCTGGCAGTTACTGTATTTTTCGCATCACGCGTTGATTGATAAACTAATGTCATTACTCTCTATCCTTTATCTATAGTCTCTTCCATTATATCATGATTTTTCAGAAAATTCTCCCTTTATAAAAGAAATTATAGTCCCAATTCTTTCTTCAAAGGCTCTAAATAAATCATTTCCTGCTTATTTCTCATCTCCAGTCCTTCCTCAGATAGGATAAGTAAGTCTTTGGAAAATTCAATAATCGTAGTTTCTTCCTCATCTGTAAGCTTTTTCTTAGAAAATTGTCGTCTTAAAAACTTATAATCACAATTAAATTTCTTAAAGAAAGGTGCTGTTTCTAAGTAAGCTACTAACTTATTTAAATTAACCAACAATCCCAAGTGAAAGGCTGCAGAAGCAAAAGTCCTATCAAGTGGCTGTGTACACACACTACGAAACTCAACTGTTCCTCGAGTCGTTAAGTCTTGGTACTGGTAACTACGATGAGTTTCAAAATCCTTCTCTTGAGGGTAAATAAGAATCTCATCCCCATTAAGAGAATATGCTTGGATTTCAGATGTAGCCAAATAGTCCCTTGCCTGAATCGGATAAAAATAATAGGTTTGTCCATCACGTTCCGCAGTAAAAATTGCAGAATGATCTAGATAATCAAAAAAATCATCCTCATCTTTAAAGAGTCTAGCATTGATCCCAACATTCTCTGGATAGATACCATGCATGGATTCTTCCCAAAAAATATCCCTTGAAATTTTCGTATCCCAATCTGCACCCGAAAACTCAGAATTGGCAAATAAATAAGCCTTAGCCGCTTCAATTTGAGTAAAAGCATTAATCGCCCGTAAGTAGTTGGATGTTGAAATATCCAGCTGAACCTGACTCCCACAGATAAAAGCACCATATTCAGAGAAATGATGTAAATCTGATTTAGTAATATTTCTACTCAAATTCAAATAATCCATCAACATCTGATAGCGCGGATAAGCCACTGGACAATTCTCATTTTTATCCCAGTTAGGATGAATACCGCAACCAACGATAGCATGATTGGATTCGCCTAATTTTCTCTGAATTACATCCATATAATTATTGAAACGATTTTCGACCTCTTGAATCGTTTCAGCCTTACCAAATGCAAACTCAATCGTTGTATAGGAAACTTCAAATAAAATAGCATCCTGACTTATCGGATCTACTAACTGGATCGGATTGCCAAAATCATCTACCTTTTCGACAGTAAAATCCAGAGCGGAAACTAAATAATGAAATAGATCCTTTATAATTTCAACATTTGTAGCATCCCCTTCTAAATTTGCAACAGGATACTCCAACTCAATTCCGACAAACAATTCAGGATTTTCTTTAATATTTTTCAAATACCGATGTTTTAATATATCGATAGAACGAGACATACTTCCCTACACTTTCATAATCTAAATAAAATTTGAATAACTATTATTATACCAAAAATAATATAAAAAGGAACGAAGATATACCACGTTCCTTAACTCTATACTC
>NZ_JBBJZX010000099.1:0-6906 GCF_038148935.1 Streptococcus pseudopneumoniae
ATTGGTCTACGCTATGCGGTTACGCTGGGTGTTACTGCTGGTATTTTAAATCTGGTTCCTTATTTGGGTAGTTTCCTAGCCATGCTCCCTGCCCTAGTATTGGGCTTGATTGCTGGACCAGTCATGCTTTTAAAAGTGGTGATTGTCTTTATCGTAGAACAAACTATTGAAGGACGTTTTGTCTCTCCATTGATTTTGGGAAGCCAATTAAACATCCATCCCATCAATGTTCTCTTTGTCTTGTTAACTTCAGGATCTATGTTTGGTATCTGGGGAGTTTTACTTGGTATTCCGGTTTATGCCTCTGCTAAAGTTGTCATTTCAGCCATTTTTGAATGGTATAAGGTAGTCAGTGGCCTATATGAATTAGAGGGAGAGGAAGTCAAGAGTGAACAATAGTCAACAGATGTTACAGGCTTTGGAGGAACAAGATTTAGCTAAGGCTGAGCATTATTTCGTCAAAGCTTTAGAAAATGATTCAAGTGACCTTCTGTATGAGTTGGCAACTTATCTTGAAGGAATTGGTTTTTATCCTCAGGCCAAGGAAATTTACCTGAAACTCGTAGAGGACTTTCCAGAGGTTAATCTCAATCTAGCAACAATTGCTAGCGAGGATGGTCAAATCGAAGAAGCCTTTGCCTATCTAGAGGAAATCCAAGTTGACAGTGACTGGTATGTCTCGGCTTTAGCTCTGAAGGCAGACCTCTACCAGCTGGAAGGTTTGACAGATGTGGCGCGTGAGAAATTGCTGGAGGCCTTGAGTTATTCAGAGGATCCTCTCTTGATACTGGGATTAGCAGAGTTGGATAGTGAGTTGGAAAATTACCAAGAAGCTATTCAAGGCTATGCCCAGTTAGATAATCGTACTATTTATGAGGAAACAGGCATTTCCACCTATCAACGAATTGGCTTTGCCTATGCCCAGTTAGGGAAATTTGAAACGGCCACAGAGTTTTTAGAAAAAGCTCTGGAGTTAGAATACGATGACCTAACAGCTTTTGAGTTGGCCAGTCTTTACTTTGACCAAGAAGAATACCAAAAGGCCGTCCTCTACTTTAAGCAGCTTGATACCATTTCTCCTGACTTTGAAGGTTATGAGTATGGGTATAGCCAGGCCTTACATAAGGAACATCAAGTTCAAGAAGCCCTGCGTATCGCTAAGCAAGGGTTGGAGAAAAATCCCTTTGAAACTCGTCTCTTGCTGGCTGCTTCACAATTTTCTTATGAATTGCATGATGCTAGTGGAGCAGAGAACTACCTCCTTACTGCTAAAGCAGATGCTGAGGATACGGAAGAAATCTTACTCCGTTTAGCCACTATTTATCTGGAGCAGGATCGTTATGAGGATATTATAGACTTGCAAAGTGAGGAGCCAGAAAATCTCTTGACCAAGTGGATGATTGCTCGTTCCTATCAAGAAATGGACGATTTGGATACTGCCTATGAGCTTTACCAAGAGTTGGCAGGAGATTTGAAGGACAATCCAGAGTTTCTGGAACACTATATCTATCTCTTGCGTGAATTGGGCTACTTTGAGGAAGCAAAAGTCAATGCTCAAGCTTACTTAAAACTGGTTCCAGATGATGTGCAAATGCAAGAATTGTTTGAGAGATTGTAAGAATGTTTAAACATATAGAACTGTAGTTTATCTCTTTTGATAGCTACGGTTTTTATTTGTATATGATAGAATTTTTTTGCAAAAATGGTTGGTTATTTTGTTTATTCATGCTATAATAGGAACAATTACTTTTAGGAGGTGCAGTATGTCTTATTTATTTGAGATATTACCGAGTTTACTGAATGGTGCGAGCACGACTGTACAGGTCTTTGCACTGGTCTTGCTATTTTCGATTCCTTTGGGCGTTTTGATTGCCTTTGCCTTGCAAGTCCATTGGAAGCCCCTCCATTATCTGATTAACATTTACATCTGGATTATGCGGGGCACCCCCTTGCTCTTGCAATTGATTTTTATTTATTATGTACTCCCGAGTATTGGGATTCGTTTGGATCGCCTTCCTGCTGCCATTATTGCCTTTGTTCTCAACTATGCAGCTTACTTTGCAGAAATTTTCCGTGGAGGAATTGACACTATTCCAAGAGGACAGTATGAGGCTGCCAAGGTCTTGAAGTTTAGTCCCTTTGCCACAGTACGCTATATTATCTTGCCCCAAGTGACCAAGATCGTGCTTCCTAGTGTCTTTAACGAAGTTATGAGTTTGGTCAAGGATACTTCTCTGGTATATGCTCTAGGAATTTCTGATCTTATCTTGGCGAGTCGAACAGCTGCCAACCGTGACGCCAGTCTGGTTCCTATGTTCTTGGCAGGAGCCATTTACTTGATTTTGATTGGGATTGTGACAATTATTTCCAAAAAAGTTGAGAAGAAGTACAGTTATTATAGATAGGAGGCTGCCATGTTAGAATTACGAAATATCAATAAGAAATTTGGAGACAAACAAATCCTGTCTGATTTCAGTCTAAGTATTCATGAAAAGCAAATTCTGGCTATCGTTGGGCCTTCTGGTGGAGGTAAGACAACTCTCTTACGTATGCTTGCGGGTCTTGAAACCATTGATTCAGGGCAAATCTTTTATAATGGAGATTCCTTAGAGTTGGATGAATTACAGAAGCGAAACCTACTGGGATTTGTATTCCAAGATTTTCAACTGTTCCCTCATTTATCAGTTCTGGACAATTTGACTTTATCGCCTGTGAAGACCATGGGGATGAAGCAGGAAGAGGCTGAGAAGAAGGCGCGTGGTCTCTTGGAACAATTAGGACTAGGAGGACACGCAGATGCCTATCCATTTTCATTATCTGGTGGGCAAAAGCAGCGGGTGGCCTTGGCGCGTGCTATGATGATTGACCCAGAAATCATTGGCTACGATGAACCAACTTCTGCCCTGGATCCAGAATTACGCTTGGAAGTGGAAAAACTAATCTTGCAAAATAGGGAACTTGGGATGACCCAGATTGTGGTAACCCACGATTTGCAGTTCGCGGAAAATATCGCAGATGTATTATTGAAAGTAGAACCTAAATAGGAGGAAAAATGGATGAAAAAATGGATGCTTGTATTAGTCAGTCTGATGACTGCTTTGTTCTTAGTAGCTTGTGGGAAAAATTCTAGCGAAACTAGTGGAGATAATTGGTCTAAGTACGAGTCTAACAAGTCTATTACTATTGGATTTGATAGTACTTTTGTTCCAATGGGATTTGCTCAGAAAGATGGTTCTTATGCAGGATTTGATATTGATTTAGCTACAGCTGTTTTTGAAAAATACGGAATTACGGTAAATTGGCAACCGATTGATTGGGATTTGAAAGAAGCTGAATTGACAAAAGGAACGATTGATCTGATTTGGAATGGTTATTCCGCTACAGATGAACGCCGTGAAAAGGTAGCATTCAGTAACTCATATATGAAGAATGAGCAGGTATTGGTGACCAAGAAATCATCTGGTATCACGACTGCAAAGGATATGGCTGGAAAGACATTAGGAGCTCAAGCTGGTTCATCTGGTTATGCGGACTTTGAAGCAAACCCAGCGATTTTAAAGGATATTGTCGCTAATAAGGAAGCGAATCAATACCAAACCTTTAATGAAGCCTTGATTGATTTGAAAAATGATAGAATTGACGGTCTATTGATTGACCGTGTCTATGCAAACTATTATTTAGAAGCAGAAGGTGTTTTAAACGATTATAATGTCTTTACAGTTGGACTAGAAACAGAAGCTTTTGCGGTTGGAGCCCGTAAGGAAGATACAACTCTGGTTAAGAAGATAAATGAAGCTTTTTCTAGTCTTTACAAGGACGGCAAGTTCCAAGAAATCAGCCAAAAATGGTTTGGAGAAGATGTAGCAACCAAAGAAGTAAAAGAAGGACAGTAATATAAAATAGTGGCTGAGACTGCGTTTTGATTAGCAAAACGTAGTTTTTTTGTAATCTAGGAAAACGATAATAGCGATTGAATCTGGATAATTGAATATGGAATAGCCCACTGTGATTTCTAAACCATTGTTAAAAATTGATTTGACTTATAAAATTAAAATGTTCTGTAATGAAAAGCTGATGTAACTGTTTTAGGAACAATAAAACGCATAATATCAAGGGTTTCTGGCACCTTATATTATGCGTTTTTGTGATTTTAAGACTTGTTAGCTGATTTTTTACAATCCTGCGAAATCTTTGATTTCTTGTGCTGACATTGAAGAGTCGCAACGGACGTTGATTTGTCCATCTGCAACGTGAACAAAGCCTGGTACAGTTGGGATTCCATAGCGTGAGCGGAATGCTTGTAACTCATTGAGTTGGCTTGCTTCTTCACTGTTGATGAAGTAGATGTGAGCTTTGGTTTCAGCTACGACACCTGCCAAAGTACCTGCAAATTTACGGCAGTAAGGGCAAGTTTTACGACCGATAAAGAAGGTTGCAGTTTCTTTTTTATCAAGAGCTTCTTGCGCACGCGCAACTGTAGTGACTTCAAGGTCTTTGATGTTATCTAAAAATTGTTCCATGAGATTACCTCGCTTTCATTGATATGTCTAGTATGCCATAAAGTTTCTAAAATTGCTTAGATTTGATACGAAAAAAAGATGAGATTGGTTAGTCTCATCTTTTATAGGTCTTTATTTTACAAAAGCATTGATTTCTGCTTCGATGTTAGCGATTTTAGCTTGTGATTCTTCGTTTGTTTCTCCTACAACTGCAATGTAGAACTTGATTTTTGGTTCTGTACCTGAAGGGCGAACGGCAATCCATGAACCGTCAGCAAGTGTGTATTTCAACACATCACTTGGAGGAGTTGTCAAGTTTGTAACAGTTCCGTCAGCAGCAGTAGCAGTTTGTGCCTTGAAGTCTTCTACGACAGTGATAGCTGTTGCATTCCATTCTTTTGGAGCATTGTTACGGAATTTAGCCATAATCGCTTTGATTTGTTCAGCACCATCGACACCTGAAAGGGTAACAGAGATAGTTTTTTCTGCGTAGTAGCTGTACTCTTTGTAGATTTCTTCGATACCGTCAGCAAGGGTCAAACCACGTGAACGGTAGTAGGCAGCAAGTTCAGCAACGACTAGAACAGCTTGGATAGCGTCTTTATCACGTACGAATGGTTTAATCAAATAACCGAAGCTTTCTTCAAATCCCATCATGTAAGTGTGATTGTGTTGTTCTTCGAATTCTTGGATTTTTTCAGCGATAAATTTGAAACCTGTCAAAACGTTGAACATAGTTGCGCCGTAGCTTTCAGCAATCTTTGTTACCAAGTCAGTTGATACGATCGATTTGCAAAGGGCTGCATTTTCAGGAAGAGTTCCGGCGTTTTTATGAGCTTCCAAGATGTATTTAGCCATGATAGCGCCGATTTGGTTACCTGAAAGGTTGAGGTAGCTACCATCTTTTTGAAGAACTTCAACACCAACACGGTCAGCGTCTGGGTCAGTTGCGACAAGAACATCTGCACCAACTTGACGACCAAGTTCTTCAGCAAGGGCAAAGGCTGCTTGGCTTTCTGGGTTCGGAGATTTTACAGTTGAGAAGTCTGGATCGGCAGTTGCTTGCGCTTCAACGACTTGAACAGAGTCAAATCCTGCTTGGGCAAGAGCACGACGAGCCAACATTTCACCAGTACCATGAAGTGGTGTGTAGACAATCTTCATGTCTTTACCAAATTCTTCAATCAAGGCTGGGTTGATGTTTACGTCCTTAACCTCTTTAAGGTATTCTACGTCAACAGCTTCACCGATAACTTCAATCAAGCCAGAAGCTTTTTCAGTTTCCACATCAGCAACTTCAACTGCAAATGGATTTTCGATTGCACGGATATAAGTAGTCAAAGCGTCCGCGTCATGTGGAGGCATTTGTCCACCGTCTTCACCGTAAACCTTGTAACCGTTAAATGGAGCAGGGTTGTGGCTGGCTGTAACCATGATACCTGCGAAGCAGTTGAGATGACGAACTGCAAATGATAGTTCTGGAGTTGGACGAAGGCTTTCAAATACGTAAGATTTGATACCATGTTTAGCAAGAACTGCCGCAGATTCAAAGGCAAACTCAGGTGAGAAGTGACGACTATCGTAGGCGATTGCGACACCGCGTTCTTTTTCGTTTCCGCCTTTTGACTCAATCAAACGAGCCAATCCCTCAGTAGCTTGACGAACAACGTAGATGTTGATGCGGTTTGTACCAGCACCAATCAGGCCACGCATACCTGCAGTACCAAATTCAAGATTTGTATAGAAGGCATCTTCCTTTGTTTTTTCGTCCATATTTTCCAAATCTTGACGAAGGTAGTCAGGAAGCTCTGCAAAATCAACCCATTTCTGGTAATTTTCTTGGTAAGACATTAAAATTCTCCTTTATTTTTAAAACATTTAATCAGTTTGATTATATCATTTTTTTTAGTTTTAGTAAAACCTTATCTGTTTCGAAAATCTCTTCAAACCAGGTCAGATTGAATTTGGGGTTTATACGATGTTGAGGCTAGGAAAAATTCAATCTCAGTAAAAAAGTAAGTCTTCTCATAATAAAACATTGATACCAAACGTTTTATTATGAGAAGACTTTTACCCAGCATTTTTATACACAACCTCAAAACAGTGTTTTGAGTAATCTGTGACTCGACATTTAGTTCTAAGAATACCAGCTTGACCAGATGGTTTTCTTGACCGTTATTGGTGATAATCTTCTAGCAAGGCTTCAAACTCAGCCACAGTCATTCCCAATTGCTGGCTGGCAACCTCGGAAGTCAGAATACCTTGACGTACTAGATTTACTAAACCTACTTTTAATCCCTCTTCAATGCCTTCTGCTCGCCCACGCTCTAAACCTTGTTCAATCCCCTCTGCACGACCTCTCTCTAACCCTTTTTCCTCCGCTTGTTCCAAGGCATAGTCCTGTGCT
>NZ_JBBJZX010000100.1:0-6881 GCF_038148935.1 Streptococcus pseudopneumoniae
GGCCTTGATGAAGAAGTTCGGCTTCACTCATGGCTATATTAAGAAGTTAGAACGAAAAGGCTTAAGATTTCGTAAGCAAGGGAAAGATATCATGTACGATGTCAATGATGTTTATGAGATTTTGGAACTAGAAAAAGAAGTACGAAAATTAAGAGCATAAGGAGATAAAAATGTTTGAACCACCGATTTTAGACCAGTTGATGGGTGTTGGAACTTTGCTGATTGGATTTGCAGGGCTTTGCCGTCACATCAAACTGCAAGAGGAGCGTAAGGAAAAAGAGAGACAAGAAGAGCAAGAATTTGCGTCTATGATTATCCAAGGCTACAACCATGTATACGAACGTGGTAGAGAGGACAAATGGCAAGAAATTCGCAAGAACATCCGCCGAGAGTTCAGAGGATTTACGTTTGATAACGAACCGCCTGTAGGCTTACGTCCGGAACCTCTGGCATTACCAGAGCCGAAACAGTCTGCAATCAGATTTTTGTCATGAGGAGGGCAGGAAATGGAAGAATTGATTGAATGGCTATTGTGGCATGAGCGAGTGAATAAAGAAATGTTATCGTCTGATGAAGAAAAGTCTGATTTTGAAATATATTTAGAGGACGAGAACAGGAAAATTTTGCTCATCAAAGAATACTTAACAGACTATGAAAAACTAGCCAAGGACTATCGTGATGTAGTCTCTAAAAATAAGCTGTTAAAGGTTGAGAAGATGGCGCTAGAGGGGATGCACATCTATGAGGATATGCGGATGAAATACCGTGCCAATCGTAGGAAGTGGGGTGTGAGATTATGGCGTTAAAAAACAAGCGGTATTTCTGGATCCAGCTTGCTCAAGACTTTTTTAAGTCAAAGGAGATGAAACTACTTCGCAAGATTGCTGGTGGAGATACACATACCATCATTTATCTCAAAATGATGTTAATTAGCTTGGAAGACGGAGGGCATATTTACTATGATGGACTTGCTGACAATCTAGCCGAAGAAATCGCTCTTGTCATTGACGAAAATGTTGAAGATATTAAAATTACATTGATTTTTTTAGAAAGCAAAGGATTGCTGACTAGAAACTCTGACCGTGATTATTTCTTAGAACAGGTTCCTGAGATGGTTGGGAGTGAAACAGCGAGCACTCGTAGAAGTCGTAAGCATAGAGAATTACAAAAGTTGCATTGCAACACTATTGCAACAACTTGCAACGGAGATATAGATAAAGAGAAAGATATAGATATAGATAAAGATAAAGATAAAAATCCAGTCGAGCTCATCGTGGAAGAATATCAATCTCGTATTGCTCCGTTAGATGGGACTCAATTTGAAATCTTGAAAGAGTTCATCACTTTGGATGGAATGGAAGCGAAAGTTGTCCTGAAAGCAATTGGTCTTGCTGCTGACAATGGTAAACGGAATTTTAGTTATATAAAAGCAATTTTGACGAATTGGAAAAAGGACGGGGTCTTGACGATTGCAGCAGTGGATGAACGTGAGCGTCAATACAGAGAAAGTAAAATCAGCAATCGCCAAGGACAAGCAAAATCCAACGTTCCTGAATGGTCTCAACCTAACTATGTGAATACCACGAGTGAGGAAGATAAGGAAGAGCTTGAAAAACGGAAACAGGAACTGCTGAAACGTTTGGATAACGGAGGTGGCTGATGTTTATTTTAAGACATGGGACAAGAGAGGATAATCCGTTTCTGAGATCCGCAGTTATTGGTGTGACTGGCTTGGACATTTCATGTTCTGAGGAGAAGAAAGCCATGCGGTTTGTTTCTCGGGCGGCAGCCTTACAGGTTGGAAAGGCTTTGAGGGGTTCCTTTGGGAACTTTTACCCTGTTGAGGTGGAGTGATGAAAGATATCAGAATACTAGATGCGTGTTGTGGCTCTCGAATGTTTTGGTTTAATAAAAAGGAACCACACACAACATATATGGATAGACGTGAAGAGGAATTTGAGATTCATAAAAAGAAAATCAATGTTAAGCCAGACATTGTTGCAGATTTTCGAGATATGCCATTTGATGATGAAACATTCAACCTTGTTGTATTTGACCCACCACACCTGCTATGGGCTGGTCAGAAATCATTCATGCGTGCGCAATATGGACAACTAGACTTGTTGACTTGGAGATTAGATTTACAACAAGGTTTTGAAGAATGTTTTAGGGTTTTGAAAACAGGAGGAACACTTATTTTCAAGTGGTCTGATGCTCAAGTAAATGTTAAAGAAATTTTGGAATTGGTTCCGCATCAACCGCTTTTCGGTCAGCAACGTGGGACAACTCACTGGATGGCTTTTATGAAATTTTAGGAGGTATTGATGTTAAATCTTTACTTCGTCTACAACGGGCACTGCAAGTTTTACCTTGGGACGTTTGACAATGTCGATGATCTTATTGACCATATGGAAGATCATCAATGGGCTTTCTCGGCTATCACTCATCCAAGGTTTCAGAAGCACATTGGTCAGCGGACAACACGGTTTGACTACGGTGCTAAGGATTGTTACTATTTAGCGACTTTTTCAGGAGGAGAAGAAAATGATTGAACTTATTAAAGAATTTGGAATGGCTATTCTGTGGTTATTTCTCGGCTACTTAGTCGGGGAACGTGCAGCAAGAAAGGAAAAGAAAGATGATCAATAACGTTACGTTGGTGGGGCGCTTGACGAAAGACCCTGAATTAAAATATACGCCGTCGAATGTGGCGGTTGCGACGTTTACTTTGGCGGTCAATCGGAATTTCAAGGGAGCCAATGGCGAGCGAGAGGCGGACTTCATCAACTGTATGATGTGGCGCAAGCAGGCGGAGTTGTTTGCGGAATGGTGCAAGAAGGGCAATTTGGTGGGTGTGACTGGTCGCATCCAGACAAGGAACTATGAGAATCAGGAAGGGCGCAGGGTCTATCTGACTGAGGTGGTCGCAGAGAATTTTGAGCGACTTGAAAAGCGTGATGATACCGCTAACCGTTCGAACATCGAGGAACAAATGCCAGGATACGCCCTTGAGGAAGATGATTTTCCGTTTTAGGGAGAGGTAAGAAATATGATTGGAGTAACATATCAGGAAATTCATCTCTTTGTTGAATTTTTGAAAGAGCAGTACGGGCAAGGTCGTCCAGACTATATTGAAGCCCTGAACGACTTGGACGGTCTGGTGGAAGTCTCCTATAGAGAAGCTATTGAAAGATTTTTAGAAGATGATGGAAGATTTAAAGAAAAAAGTTAATGGAGTATATGGCTGGTCGGTAGTAGATGGGAAACCCAAACCTCCCAAGCAAGATTTACCACAAGCGGTGAAAGACCGGGCGGACTATTTTTGGGAAATGGCAGAAGATGGTATAACGTTTATGGGAGCGATGGAATGTATCTTCGCTGATGAAAAACCTACAGACTATGATTTGGGAGCTACTAAGGATTGGTTGCCAAAATCTAAGGAGTTTGATGATTGGATTGGCTATTCGCCAAGCATGGCTCAGGTAGTTATTGCAGTTTATTTGATTTATGGAGGAAACTAAGATGAATATTAAGGCATTGATTAAGAAGTATGAAGCGGTTGAATGTGTTGTAGGTATTGTTAGCGGAAAAACTATTCTAAAAACCGTTCTAAGAGACTTACAACAACTAGACGAACCAGAAAAAGTCAAAGTTCCGCAGTGTGTTCATAAATATATTCAAGAAGCCAAAGAATATAATTGGGACTTGCAAGATTTAATAAAGTCTATAGATGATGAAGATAGTGAGGAACTTCAAAGATGGTTTTATCACGAATGTAATCAAGAAACACTTGCCCGTGCATGGCTTGACGGCTACGAGGTCGAGGAAGAGAAGCGGTATCTGGTTAAATTAAAAAATAACTCAGAAGAAATTGACTATTTAGTGGATACAAAAACGAACGGATATCGTTTTTTCAGCAACCTTTACACACAAAGGCGTGAACATACCCGAAAAGAACTAGAAGACGCAGATTTCGGCTGGGTATTCGATTGCCCAGGAATTGAGATTGAGGAGATGGAGTGATGAGCCTTACGCTAAATAGCACAATTGGAGACTTAGTTTTGGCAATCGGAGAAATTATCGTTGAATCTGAAGGTAAAAACGATACAATGGTGCTGGATATACCTGAACAAAAATTTTACTTAGAAATTGCAGTTAAATTAAAAGATGAGGTGGAGTGATGGAAGAAGTTATTATGGCTACGTTGCCTAACAAAGAATTGAACAGATTGATAAAAATTGAATTGACGGTCCAAACAATGATTGACCGTGGACTTATTGACGAAGAGCAGTTTAATGAAATCATGGATGAAGAAGAGTAAGGAGGTCACAGAATGAAACGTTTTATCGCGATATGGCTTCTTGTCTCTGCTGGACTAAACATCTGGCAGATGGACAGGATTCGAGATTTAGAAGAGAAGAAGCCGATGGTTATCTACAAGGCGGATAACGCAGGCGCTGAGATTTTTGGTAAGGTCGTCGAGAAAGGACGACATGGCAAACTGTATACTGTCATAATTCGTGACTACGGGGTGTTCGTGGTTACGAAGGACGTGTATGATAAAGTGAAAGTTGGGGATGAGGTGTTACTCTAATGGACGATATTTTACAAGCTTTAGCAAAAATGTTAAATATGACTGTTGATGAAGTAAGTTCTTTGCTTACAACATTTAAAGGGAATGCACCACAGATTTATGAAATGTTCGTTAAAGAAAAGATGTTTTATGATCTCTTCAGTCTTTTTCAAATCATGTCAATTGTAATATTTAGTGTTTCTGTAGTAGTTTTAGCAGTTTCAACTCTCATATATTTTACATACGATGGTGGTTTTGTTTATTCCTATGATATACGTACAGGAAAAACCGAGGAAGAAATTAAATTAGAACGTATTGATCGGAAAAGAAAGGACTTAAAAATACCACTAAAAATTAGTTGCATTTCATCAAGCGCAAGCTTGATAACATTAGTTATTGCAATTGTTTTAAAAGCAACTCTTGCCCCTAATTATATATTCATCGTGAATGAAATTTTACCAAGATTAACGAAAAGATAGGAATTATCATGAACACAATAGACAAAGTCAAGCAATGGTTTATTGACCGCGATTTAGAAAACGGCGGACGGTTAGACAAGCAGTCACTCAAACTCAGCGAGGAGTTCGGCGAGTTATGTGCTGGTTATCTTAAGAAGAATGAGCAACTGACAAAAGACAGCATCGGAGATTGCGCAGTCGTGATTGTCGGTCTGGCCTTGCTGATAAAAGTGGATGTGCAAGGAATATTCAAGGATTCTGAAAGTTTCAGAGAAAAAGAAGTTATGGATTGTTTTAAATCTTTGAATGTTCACATTATCGAGTTTCAGTTATCGCAAAATTTAGCAGACAAGAAACTGTGCAGGCATAATCTGATGTATGCAGTCCGCGATTTAAGGATAATCAGCAATGCTCTCGGTTATGATTTTGAAGAATGTTTTGAACTGGCATACCAAGAAATCAAAGACCGAAAAGGTCGTTGGATAGATGGGTCATTTGTCAAAGAGGAGGATTTGCCGAATGATACCAAGATTTAGAGTTTGGGTAAATGAAATTAAAGCGTTTTTTGAACCAGATGACATTCTTGATATTGACTACGAAAACAAAGAAATAGTGACACAACAAGTTTATTTTGAGAATGGTTTACCAGACGATAGAGATATCTATTGTTATGATTTTGACGTAATCGAACTCATGCAATCAACAGGACTCAAAGATAAGAACGGGAAAGAGGTCTTTATCGGAGATATTATCAAATGCACAAGAGGATGCCTTCACGAAGTCTATATAGAAAAAGAATATGGCGGTACATTCATAGGTGGAATGCCAGCTGTATACCTAAAAGGCTTGGGAGAAGGATATGCGTGGACTGAGCATGAAGAAATAGTTGGCAACATCTACGAAAACCCTGAACTTTTGGAGGATAAGGAATGAACCCAGAAATAATTGACAACGTAAACAACCCAAGCCACTACCAAGGTAGATACGGCATGGAATCAATCGATGCTTTAAGAAATTTCATGACAGACGAACAGTTGAAAGGATTCTATATGGGTAACAGTTTGAAGTACATACTACGACACCAGAAGAAAAACGGTCTTGAAGACCTGAAGAAATCCAGAAAGAACCTTGACTGGCTTATCGAGGAGATGGAACATGAATGAGTACGCGTTATATCAAGGTGAAACGTTCGTGACGATAGGAACGCTTGAGGAAATCAGCAAAGAAACAGGAATTGCTGAACGGATGTTGAAGTATTACACTTTTGCATCCACGCAAAGAAGAAATCCAAATGGTAGAGCTGTCGTAAAGATTGAGGTGGATGATGAATGATAAATTAAATCCAAGACAAGCAAGTAGGTTTGCTTTCTTGCTAAAGCAAAAACGTAAGGAAAGGAAGTTGTCACAAGAAAAGTTAGCAGCTAAACTAGGCTATAGTCGCTACCTGATTGCTCAATGGGAGAAGGAGGAAAGTGTACCGAATATTTATAATGTAGAAGATATCTGTACTTACTTTGCTTTTCCTACTGATATTATTCTCGGGAGTAGGGCATAAAAAAAGCCAGCACAGCTGACTTCTCGTGTTATAGTTTCGCAGAACTATTATATCATGAGGAGGAGTTCGTGTGCAAATAGAATTATTGGATATCATCGATGAAAAGAAGACCAGAAAGGAAGCTATCAAAGTACTCAAAAAATACAGTCGTCTGAGACGGATTGCTGGAGAAGAATACGCTCCAAAAATAACAATATCCTACTCGCTTGAGCCAAGATCATCAAGTGGTCAGACAAGCAAGCAGGTAGAAAGTATGGTCGTGCGTAGAGTATCAGCTCAGCAGGACCTGGAACTA
>NZ_JBBJZX010000101.1:0-6741 GCF_038148935.1 Streptococcus pseudopneumoniae
GCTGGCAATGTCTTACCTGGTGTCCCACTTTCAAATTTATATGTTACACCATATTTATTAGATTCGAATACCCATGTTCCTATAAATTCTACATCTGCTTTATTTACTTGTTTATTTTCAGCATCGTAACTTTTGAATACCCATTTCCCATCGTTTTCTGCATCTATATACTCTGTAGTTGTCGGTTGTGTTGGTGTTACATTCGCTTCATTTTCGTAAGTAGCTGTATCTTTTGGCTTATAGTTTTCGATTACTGCTGGTAATACTTTTCCCTCTGTTCCACTTTGGAATCGGTAGGATACATTATAAAATGTAACATAACCTAGTTCTAAAACGTTAGCTTCTACTTTGTTAATAGGTAAATTTGTAGCTGAATCCAGGCTTAACCAGCCACTACCGATTCTACCTGCACTTGGATGAACATTACCCTCAACAGAACCTGTTACTTTTAGTACTGTATTTCCATTTGTATCTGCTAACTCTTTGGCTTTATCTTGATTAATACGAACAACCATCTGATTGATTTCTTCATCACTCTTATTAGGGAATAAAGCTTTAAGTTCTGTTGATGTAAGAGATCGAAGTGTCATATTGCGCAGAATTGTTTCAGCAATAGACTTACCTTCATCCGGTTTTACTACACTCTCAGCTATACTCTCATTTCGTTCATTTTCCGGTCTATTACTATCATATCCGTTTAAAGATCTAAGAATCATTCTAAATGTTATATTATGGTTACCTTTAGTTTCAACACCAAATGTGACTCTAGGGTCCGTATTACTAACGATTGAATTAAAGCTATCTTTTGTATTTCCTAAGGCTGTCCCTTCTTTTGAATACACATTTAGGATTTCCTTCGTTCCATCTTCCTTAATTCCAAGAGCATACAATGGTCTCCATGAGTAACCATTAAACTCTGCATATAATTTTTCCGGAACAACTAAATCTTTGTCTAAATTCACATTTAAGTCTACATAGGTGTAAGTTTTTTTCTTTTCATCTAATTTAAAATTATTATCCTTGTATGTGTTGGATAAAACCGGACCAACATATCCTACATGAGGATTTCTATACACAGTCATCGCTGTAGTTTTATCCATTTCAAACTCAGCTTTTAAAACCACTTCATTCACTTTTGTAGTATCATTATTGTCCGGTTTATACTCATCAATGATACGGCGGGTATTTTTTTCTTTGTCTTTTATTTCTTTATTTAAATTAGTATTAGGTAATACTTCTTCTGATTCTACATTCGTATCAATATGAACCTTATTATCATTAATGGCAAATTTATTCATTCCACCTATAATCGCAAATCCCATAGAAAATTTATCAGCAGGGAAAGGTGTATCTTGGTCATTTAGACTGGCATAAACACCATATAGCTTAGAATCAGCTGACAAGCCATTCGGAAAGGCTGTAGCTATAGTGTCTTCTGCCGAGAACAGTCTTGCACCATCTGCAATTTTCCCATTTACTGGCGGCCTATCAGACCAACCAAGAAAAGTTTTTGCAGCGCCACGGAAAAGACCTGGATTAGATAAGGGACTCCCTAATTTATCTGTAGCATTCTTATATGTATTTTCAGTATCTTTTTTTTCGTGTGATTCACTTGTCCATTGACCAATAAGACTTACTTTACCATCATAATTTGCTGGTTCTGTTGCTCTTTCAAGCCCTCTAGGTTTCTCATTATTATTTCTTGCTTCAACATTATCTTCTGGCTTAATAGGCCCATTTTCTGTTGATGCAGCTGTATTTGTATTGGTATTTTCTATTTCTGTGTCACCAGTATTAGCACCAGAAGTGCCTAGTGTGCTTGTTGTACTTGCTGAACCTGGTGTACTTGGTGGGGCTGGTGTGCCTGATACTGGTTCGCCTGCTCCTGGTCCATCCGCTTGAACAGTCGCCACACCAGTTGCAAAAAACAACACCGAAGCTACTGCTACACTAGCTACTCCCAAATGATGCTTTCTAATAGAATAGCGTAAAACTTTTTTCCCGTTTTCTTCACATTTTCTTGACTTAAAGTTCATTTTCAACCTCATTTCTTTTTTACAAATGGGTACTTATACCCCCCCTTAAATATTTAAGCATTTAAAGAAGGTTCGATTTTTAAGCCTAAAATTGTAATTGTTGTGATGCTTTCAAAAAAACACTTGATATTACACTAACATTATATACCTTTTTCTAAAACATGTCATGTAAAACTGGGCAAAAACTCAATTTTGTTAAAAATAAGTAAATAAGTAAATCTTTCCACAATAAACCGCATATTATCAAGGTTTTGCCAATTTTTTTGACGCCTGATAATATGCGGTTTTCTGATTTTAAAAAGTTTTTATCCAGTATCACTTCGTGAAGCTGCACTCTTACTTAAAATTTATCTCAAATTACAAAATACTATCATTATTTATTGAACCCATTCGCCATTATAATTGACAGAATAGCCATCTACAGTTGTATTCACTGCTAAAGCACCTGAACCATAAGCATAGTACCATTTACTACCGACCTGGAACCAGCCAATTGCCATAGCTCCTGATGAACGGAGATAGTACCACTTGTTACCAAGGTATTGCCAGCCCGTTTTCATATCACCATTTGGCTGGTCTAAATAATACCAAGTTGAGCCTTCTTGATACCAACCAGTTGCCATTGCACCTGAGGAACGGAGGTAGTACCACTTATTGCCAAGTTGCTTCCAACCAGTTTGCATGATACCAGTTTCTGGATCTAGATAGTACCAAGTTGAATTATCATTGATCCAACCAGCACGTCTTTCACCCCCAAGGTAGTCTTTCCCTGAATAACCTATTTTTGCTAAGTAATACCAGTTAGACTGATCATAAAGCCAACCTGTTTTTAAAGAATGGTCTTGATCAAAGTAATAATTTGCTAATTTAAGAACTTCTGAGCCTTCAAAGCCTTCACCATATTTTTTGCCAACATTTAACGAATCCTTAACTTCTAATTGTTTCCATCCAACAAATTCTTGAAGAACCCCATCTTGGTTAAAGTAGTACCACTTCGGTTGAAGGGCAATTTCGAAAACTGGTCGATTATCAAATAAATCATCACGATAACCTGTCCCAGGGATTTCTAAGTATTGCCAACCGACTACCATTTCTCCACTATCACCGAAATAGTAGGTTTTACCGTCTATTTTATACCAATAGATTGCTTTATGGTCATCTTTTATATAATATTTTCTATTATCCTTATCAACAAACTGTCCACCTGTAGTATCCGCCAATACTGTACTTGTCGCTAGCAAACCAAAGAAAAATACTGCCAATGCGATTGGCATCAATTTTTTTATTATTTTCATTAGACCTATCCTCCATAACTGATTGTAGCAAAGACCTGACTGCATGTCAATATATAAAAACTCCTCAAAAAAAGCAATTACATAACTGCAACTGCTTTCTATTCTTGCATGGTGTAACCAACACCACGAACGGTTTTAATGTAGCTTTTTTGACCTTTTACATCAAGCTTGCTACGTAGATAGCGGATATAGACATCCACGATATTAGTCTCTGTCGCACTTTCGTACTTCCAAACACTTTCCAATAACTGCTCACGAGTCAGAACTTTCTTGCTTCCCATAAGAGTAGCCAAAAGGTCATACTCACGACGGGTCAGGGCAATCATCTCCTCGCCACGATAAACAGTATGATGTTCTACATCCATACGCAGATTTCGGTAAGACGTTGGAACCTTCATCTGACTGCAGTGTTGATCGATAAAGTCCCGACCTCGGAAAATCGCTGAAATACGAGCTACCAGATTCTCAATAATAACCGGCTTATAGATGTAAGAAACGGCAAAGCGTTGGATTGTTTCAATCTGATCTTGCAATTCTTCGCGATGGTCCAAGACCATGATGACCGAGGCTGACTTAGTCCGACTCAGCTTGTCTGCAAAATCCTGGGCTGTCATATCCCCCAGATGAGCATTCAATAAAATCAAGTCATAGTCTGTCTGAAGAGCCATGGAGAGGGCTTTTTGCCCCTCCTCAACCTGATCAACTCGGTATTGCTCTTTTTGGAGTTCCAAACTTAAAAAATGAGCTAGATTTCGTTCTTTCTCAAGTAATAAAATCCGTTTCCCCATGGCAGACCTACTTATTTTTCGTCATACCAAGAGTAGTGGAAGATTCCTTCTTTGTCTTTACGTTGGTAAGTGTGGGCACCAAAGTAGTCACGTTGCGCTTGGATCAAGTTAGCTGGAAGGTCAGCTGAACGGTAGCTATCAAAGTAAGTAATAGCTGCTGAGAAGGTTGGTACTGGCACACCAGCTTGAACAGCAAGAGCTACGATATCACGCACTGCTTGTTGGTACTTAGCAGTAACATCCAAGAAGTACTCATCCAAAAGAAGGTTGGCAAGGTCTGCATCACGGTTATAAGCATCAGTAATCTTTTGCAAGAAACGAGAACGGATGATACAGCCATCACGCCAGATAGATGCGATGTCTGCAAATGGCAAATTCCAGTTGTTTTCTTTAGAAGCTACACGCAATTGAGCAAAACCTTGTGCATATGAAATGATTTTTGAGAAATAAAGGGCTTGACGGATCTTTTCAATCAACTCAGCCTTGTCTCCTTCAAATTTGAAGGCAGCTGGTTTTGGAAGAACCTTGCTAGCATGTACACGTTCTTCTTTGTAAGTTGAAATGTAACGTGCAAATACTGACTCAGTGATGAGTGACAATGGCACACCAAGGTCAAGTGATGATTGGCTAGTCCATTTACCAGTTCCCTTGTTACCTGCAGCATCAAGGATGTAGTCTACGATTGGTCCATCTTGACCTTCATCGTCTTTACGGCTCAAGATATCAGCTGTGATTTCGATCAAGTAGCTGTCCAATTCACCCTTGTTCCACTCAGTAAAGATTTCAGCCATGTCTTCTGCAGAAAGGCCTAGCAAGTGTTGCATCAAGTCATAGCTTTCTGCGATCAATTGCATGTCACCATACTCGATACCGTTGTGAACCATTTTCACATAGTGACCAGCTCCATCAGGACCGATGTAAGTCACACATGGTTTGCCATCTTCTGGTGCTTTAGCTGAGATTTCTTCGAGAACATCCGCAACCAATTCGTAGGCCTCTTTTTGTCCACCAGGCATGATAGAAGGACCTTCAAGGGCACCTTTTTCACCACCAGAAACCCCAGTACCGATAAAGTTGATACCTGAGTTTGCCAATTCTTCATTACGACGGATTGTATCTTTGTAGAAAGTA
Source organism: Streptococcus pseudopneumoniae (assembly GCF_038148935.1). Lineage (GTDB taxonomy): Bacteria > Bacillota > Bacilli > Lactobacillales > Streptococcaceae > Streptococcus > Streptococcus pseudopneumoniae_U. Next base: position 5,251 of record NZ_JBBJZX010000101.1, read on the forward strand.
TTTCCACCGTCAATCAAGATATCACCCTTGTCAAGGTGTGGAAGAAGGGCTTGAATTGTAGCATCTGTACCAGGTCCTGCTTGAACCATCAACATGATACGACGAGGTTTTTCGATTGAGTTTACAAAACTTTCAACATCATAGCTTGGTACAAAGTTCTTTTCAGGATGGCAAGCAATTACATCTTCAGTTTTTTCTTTACTACGGTTGTAAATAGCAACTGTGTAACCACGAGATTCAATATTAAGGGCAAGGTTACGACCCATTACGGCCATACCTACGACACCAAAGTTAGCTTTTGTCATTTGACACTCCTCTTGTTTGATTTGTTTTATTTTATCATTTTTACTTTTGAAAAGAAAGAATTTTGTAACGACTGCTTAGTAGTCCAAGTCATCCGCATGACCAGCGCCATTTCCGACAAAGTAGCCTGTCTTACAGTTAAGGGTAAAGAGATAGGTTCCATCTGGCTTGTAGAGGTTGTAATAACCATTGCCATTAACGATATTGACACGTTCAAGGATATATTGGTCTCCAGTGATATAGCCACGTGAACGTGAAGTCGCTAGAATTTGTTCCAAGACACCATCCGCAAAATCCCAAGCAGAGTTGTTACTATCATCAATAGCAGACTGATTATAGGCAACACGACTAGCACTTCTTTGAACAGCAACCCCTGCACTTGATACGCCCATATTGACTTCGCTACGAGAACTTCTAGTCTCATTTGAGGCAGCATTTGAACTACTTGGGCTTGTCTCACTAGTCGTATTTGAGCTTGCTTGACTTGAACTTGAGCTACTAGTTTGACTTGAACTTGAACTTGAGCTAGAAGTACTTGTTTGCTGACTCTTACCAAGGCTAATAGCCTTATCTAGCACTTTGTCAATCTCAGTATTGCCAGTTTTAATCTCTGTAAATTTAGCGTCCGATTTGGCTTTGGCATTGGTATCCAATACACCATTCACAATAGCTGGTTTTTCAAATTGTGCATTGACATCTTGAATGGCCTTGATTTGCGTTGCTAGACTATCATACTTCGATTTGGCAAGCGTATGTTCACGACTACCTTCCAGCTTATCAAGCAAGGTCTTAAGTTGACTCAGTTTATCAAACTGGCTATTTTTCAAAGCTGTTTTATTGCTGTCTGTGTAGAAGGCGTCGTATTGACTATTAAAATCTTCTAAAATAGGCTGAACATTCTGCTCGCTAGACGATGATTGAGAAGTTTGGATTTCCTGTGTTGAGCGATTCACTTGACGATAGACATAATATGCACTGACACAGATAATTACTGATACAAGCGCCAAAGCAGTTAAAACAAAGCCTTTTTTGCTTTTCTTTTCTGAGTCTTCTTGTTCCAGACGAGAAAGATTTTGCTCCTCTTCCACTTCTTCAGTCATTTCTGTTGGATTTTCATCCTCTAGCAATAGAGGATCCAAGCCTTGCTCCTCATCGTCCAGAGGCAAGGGTGGTAAGATGTCTTCAGAA
>NZ_JBBJZX010000102.1:0-6646 GCF_038148935.1 Streptococcus pseudopneumoniae
CTTTTCAAAAAATCACCTTTTCTTGATTTTTAATCCTATTTGCTGTATGATAAGGGAAAAGAAAGGGGGCAGAAATATGGCTTTTACCAATACCCAGATGCGGTCGGCTAGTTTTGGCATTGTTACCAGCTTGCCTGATGATGTCATTGACTCTTTTTGGTATATTATTGACCACTTCTTAAAAAATGTCTTTGAATTGGAAGAAGAACTTGAGTTTCAATTGCTCAATAACCAAGGAAAAATTACCTTCCACTTCTCAAGTCAACACCTCCCTACAGCCATTGATTTTGATTTTAACCACCCTTTCGACCCTCTTTATCCCCCGAGAGTTCTGGTTTTAGATATGGATGGTAGAGAGACTATCCTCCTCCCAGAAGAAAATGACCTATTTTAAAAACTCTAGCCTTCAGTTGTAAGTGACTGAAAACTAGAGTTTTTTCTATTGTTTCAAAGCATTATACAAGTTGCGAATAGGTTGCTTTAATATCGGATGGATAAAATGAGGCGCAATTTCTTGTAGAGACTCAAGAACAAAAAAGCGTTCCGCTATGTAAGGATGAGGCAAGATGAGGTCGTCTGTATAAAGAATCTGGTCCTCCACAAAGAGCAAGTCCAAATCAATCAAACGAGGTCCCCAATGCACTTCTCTCACCCGTCCCATCTCTGCTTCAATGGTTAACAAGGTTTCTAATAGCACTGGGGCAGGCAACCAGGTTTCTACTTCAACCACTTGATTAGCAAAGATATCCTGCTCAACACCACCCCAAGGCTCCGTCGTCAATACACTGGACTCTTTGAGAATATGGATACCTCGATTTCGCATGTTCTCAATGGCTTGCTCCAAATTCGCTTGTTTGTCTCCCATATTGCTTCCTAGGGCGATAAAGGCCCGTTGCTTGCGGCGATGAATAGTCACTGAGCAAGTGTCTAATGGCAAATGAACCGGTGCCCAAGGTTTTTTGAGTTCTAGCTTTATTTCTTGGACAAGAGGATAGACCTCAAAAGTACGTTCTACCAGTTTGTAGGCTACCGTTTCAATCAAGTCCTCAGTTGTTTCCTGAAACCAAGCCGTCCACTGCTGACACAGTTCTCCATAATGGACAGAGGCTGTCAAATCCAAGTCTGTAGCCGCCTTGGTCATATCATAGGATAGGATGGCTGAAACGACAAACTTCTGCCCCAATTCCTTCTCACTAGGAAAAAGACCATGATAGGCAAAAATTTCCAAATCCTTAATCTGCAGTTGATCCATAATGATTCCTTTCTAGAAAAATCCGCCCAAAGCGGATTCTTTTTATACTCAATGAAAATCAAAGTGCAAACTAAGAAGCTAGCCGCAGGCTGCTCAAAACACTGTTTTGAGGTTGCAGATAGAAGCTGACGTGGTTTGAATTTGATTTTCGAAGAGTATTATAGTCCCATTAAACGATAAGCCTGATCTCTAAGGTCCTTATCTGTTTCAAATAGACCACGAGCTACTGTCGTCAAGGTTGCAGTGCCTGGTTTTCTGACACCACGCATACTCATACACATATGTTCTGCCTCAATGACAACAAAGGCTCCCTTAGCTCCTAGATAGTCCATCAAGGCATCGGCCACTTCGATATTCAAACGTTCTTGAATTTGTGGTTTTTTAGAATAAACTTCAACCGTACGGGCTAGCTTAGACAAACCTGCCACACGACCATCTGGAATGTAGGCAATATGCGCTTTCCCATAAAATGGCAAGAAGTGGTGTTCACACATGGTGTGGAAAAAGATATCCTTTTCTACTACCATGTTGTCATCAATAATCTCAAAGGATTTTGACAAATGTTCCTCCGCTGTTTGACCAAGACCTGAAAAAATCTCTTGGTACATACGGGCTACACGAGCAGGTGTTTCCTGCAAGCCTTCGCGGTTAGCGTCCTCTCCGACAGCCTCGATAATCATTTTCACAGCTGCTTCAATCTTTTGTGTATCCATTCTCATTCTTCCTCTCCATCAGATAGGCTCTCACTTGGCTCAAGAAATACAAGGAACCTGTGACAATCCTAACTGTTTTTTTCTCTTCTTTTTTATCTGTTAATTTTTTCTCTAGAAAATCCTGCCAATCTCTGTAGCTGAGATTTCTAGACTTAGCTGCCTCTTCCAGCACACTTTCATCAGTCGCCCGACTATCGTCAAAATGTGTCAGAGTAAGCTCGGTATCTGGGATTTGCTCCAACAAATCCAACATATCCTCCAAGGCCTTGGTTTTGATACAAGTAAAGAGGATTTCCTTATGATAATCCGCAAAGCGTTCTTGCAAGGTTGCTAATAAAGCCTTGATAGCATGGGGATTGTGGGCTCCATCCAAAATCATCAAGGGATCTCTTGACACGATTTCCAAACGTCCCGGCCAACTTGTTTCTTCCAAAGCTTGAGCAAGCAGGTCATTGCTTGCTAGTTCTCGCCCATCTTCTTGACAAAAAGTATCAAGTAAAGCTATGGCCATCCCAGCATTCTCTATCTGGTGCAAACCAAGCAGGCCAGTCTGGAAGCGACCTTGTCTGACAGAACTGGTATAGTCAAAGACTTCCCCTGTCACCACACTTTCTTGATGACGAACCTGATAATCTGTCCCGTAGGCAAGTCTCAGCGCATTTTTAGCTTCTGCAATAGAGTCAATCACAGCTAGCGCTTCTGGAGCAATGCGACCTGTCACCAAGGAAATACCTTGTTTGATAATACCAGCTTTCTGCTCTGCTATAACTTCCAAGGTATCACCAAGTAGGGCTACATGATCCAGTCCAATAGTCGTGATGCCTGTCAAAATAGGCTGACAGACATTGGTACTATCTAAAAGCCCACCCATGCCGACTTCCATGATGGCCACATCTACTTGCTCTGCGGCAAAGTAATCATAGGCTATAGCTGTGATTATCTCAAACTCGGTTGTTCCCTGTAATTTTGCAACCGATCCCCCCTCAATCAAAGATTGATAATCTGACATAAAGGCTTCTAGTCTAGCCTCTGGGATAGATGCCCCATTGATGCTAATCTGGTCTGTATAATGAATGAGATAGGGCGAGCTGAACACACCTACTCTCAGGCCTAGCTTTTCCAGCATATTTTTCAAAAAAGCAATAGTCGAACCCTTGCCATTGGTCCCTCCGATATGGATGACCTTGAGTTTGAGATGGGGATTGCCACGCAAGGCTAGGAGTTCCACCATGCGTTCCAAGCCAAAATGTGGTTGGTCCGTCCGGTAGTTGGCAATCCACTGATTGTTTTCAATTTCTTTCATCTTATTTATATTGTTTTAAATTTAGGTTTTCTGCATCTTCAGCTAGACGAATAGCGGAAGCAATTTCAACTGCCATCTTGTGACTGGCTACGTCATGCACGCGCACCACTTCCACACCCTGTCTAGCAGCGATACTAGTTACATGAGCAGAAGCCGTGTCCCGATTGCGAAAACCAAGTTCTGTCTCAGGATTGACTTCAAAACCACTTTCTTCAAGGATATTGATGACAAATCGCTTACGCGAAACTCCAAGAAAGATTTGATACCCCTTCTGATGTAGTTTATCCAGATCCCGTAAAAGAAGCAAATTTTCTTTCTTGGTCAGACCAAAGCCAATTCCTAGATCCAGCAGGATATTTTCTGGTGCAATACCCGCTTCGTCCGCTCTCGCTAAGGCTCTGTCAAAGAAAGCCTCCATTAACTCTTCGATTGGCAATGTTTCAAAGTCAGCTAACTCTTCCACTGTAAAAGCTTGTCCAAAACCAAAATGAGGAAATATGAGCGAGCTAGGATGCTGAGGTCGCGCCATGACTGGATTAAACATAATGACTACTTTCGCACCAGCCTTAGCAACCACATGGGCCATTTTCTCATCACCCATAAGACCAGTGATATCATTGACTAGATTGGCACCAGCAGCCAAAGCAGCCTCTGCCACCTGACTTTTCCAAGTATCAATAGAGATGAGGACATCACTTTCCTTGCGAATCGCTTTAATCACTGGAACAACACGCCGGATTTCCTCTTCTATCTCAACATAGCTACAGCTACTGCCCGGCCGAGTCGATTCTCCACCGATATCTAGCATGCTGGCTCCTTCTGCTATCAATTTACGAGCCTGCTGGAGCGCCTGCTCAAGCGCAAAAAATTGACCACCATCCGAAAAGGAGTCTGGGGTTACATTGATAATTCCGCAAATAGCTGTCTTTGCATGATTGGCTGTACTTGACATATCGGTCACTCCCTCAAGGCTTTTCACCATATTATTTCTCTATTTTACCATAAAAAGAAAAAGATGGACACGATTGAATTCATCTTTTTAACAGTTGAAGGAGGCAATTTCTCCCTCAAGAAAAATTGCTTCCATTTAGCAGAACCATTTCTCCCATTTTTAAAATATTGCCCTTAACTTTTAAAGTAGAGAACCTTAAATAGGCACACCAAAGGTTCTACTAACAATAATCACAAGTGCAAACAAACAAAAGACTACTCCGTTAACAATCATATGAAGTAAGATAGACATTTCTAAACGTTGGGTTTTATAGACAGTCCACGTTAAAACCGATGACATGCCACCATAGATTAAAAGAGAAGGCAGATTTGTTGGTAGATGCAGCAAAGCAAATACAATTGCACCTATTATGTATCCCAAATTTTCATTTCCTCTAAAAATCTTTTTAGGAATTATACCTCGACATAAAATCTCCTCACAAATAGGAGCTATTAGAACCAGTAAGAAAAAACTGGAAATTAAGGAACTATTCTGGAGCAAATCATTAATATTTGATTGATTGCTGGTTGTTGTTTCATTCATCAAGTGCAGTAAGACCACACCAAGAATATTAAAGGCAAGAATCACTAGATAGCTTAAGGCCAATCTAGCCAAATCCTTAGCCTTGAAAAACGATAAACCAAAACTAGCCAACTGTGTTTTCCTAGCACCTATTATAAATACAGTTAAAACCACAAGAGATAAGGCCCCTACTAATAGTCCCGTTTGAAGCAGTGGAAATTTTCTGCTAGTTAGAAAAGTTGCTAGGGCTAAAGGAAACTGAGAAAACAAAAGCCCTACTAGAAAGATTATTAACCACTTCCCCCGGTTTAATACTTCACCCCAAATATTCTTTTTTATCATCAATCATACTCCTACCATTCAATCAAAATCACCTACCTAGTTTGAAGCAATTTTCAAGTAACTATAATATAAAAAGGGGAGAACCCCTTTTTATATTATAGCATTTATAGGGCCATGCTGATGTAGTTCAGGATAAACAAGGCATCCAAAATCCAAATCATGACATGAACATCTTTAGCTTGACCTTTGACAAGCTTAGTCAAAGTGTAAGTCAAGAAACCAACTGCAATCCCTTGAGTGATAGAGTAGCTGAATCCCATAAAGATAGATGTGAAGAAGGCAGGAACCGCTTCAGACATATCATCCCAATGGATATTTTTCAAGCTAGCCAACATCATAATCCCAACGATAATCAAGATTGGAGCTGTAGCGGCTGTTGGTACAATCGCTAGAAGTGGGCTAAAGAAGCTTGAAATTGCAAAACAGATTGCCACGACCAAGGCTGTCAAACCAGTACGTCCACCTGCACCGATACCAGCAGCAGACTCAACATAAGTCGTTACGTTCGAAGTACCAGCGATGGCACCAATTGAAGTACCAATCAAGTCAGAGTAAAGAGCCTTATCCAACTTAGCTGATTGGTGATTTTCACCATTTGTCGCTACGATACCAACTTTCTCACCTGTACCGATCAAGGTACCAATCGTATCAAAAATATCTGTCAATGAGAAGGCAAGAATGGCCATCAGAGTTTCAGGCAAGCGAGCTGTATCTGAAATCAAAGCTCCCAAACCTTCTGAACCAAGAGCTGCACCAAAGACTGTCTTCAAGTCTTCAAAGGCTGCACCAACATGATTATTAGCAAAATCGATACTAGACAAATCTACCAAACCAACTGCGATAGCAAGAACAGTTGTTGTCAAGATAGAGAGGATAATTCCCCCTTTAATTCCTTTAATGACAAAGAAGATCGTAATGGCAAGTCCTGCAAGAGCCACCAAAACAGCTGGATTATTAAAGCTGACCAATCCTGGAACTGCTGAAGCATTTGCTGTAATCGCTGCTTGAGCCTTATCAGCCCCTTCTCCTGCAACCGTGTAGTTCCCTGGATCAATAGAGAATTTCAAAAGTCCAGCATTCTTAATTCCCACGTAGGCAAGAAAGACACCGATACCAGCTGAAATTGCTGAGCGAAGGGCATTTGGAATCGATTCAATGATCATTTTACGAACATTTGTCAAGGTAATAATCAATGAGATAATTCCACAGATGAAGACCATAGCCAAGGCTTCTTGCCAAGAATAACCAAGTCCAAATACGACTGTAAATGTAAAGAAGGCATTGAGTCCCATACCTGGCGCTTGAGCATATGGCAAGTTAGCATAGAAGGCCATCATCAGGGTACCAGCAACTGCACCGATAATCGTTGCAAGGAAGACACCCTGAGCAGGCATTCCTGTTTGCGAAAGAATTTGTGGGTTTACAAAGAGAATATAGCTCATTGCAAAGAAAGTTGTTAAACCAGCGAGAACCTCTGTACGAACGTCTGTACCGTTCTCTTTTAGTTTAAATAATTTGTCCAT
>NZ_JBBJZX010000103.1:0-6591 GCF_038148935.1 Streptococcus pseudopneumoniae
AAAACACAAAAAATACCTCGATTCTGAAGTCGAGGTATCTTTTTTTACATTTGCACAATCTTGCGATAGCTTCTTGAAGTAATCATGAAAATCAGCACATAGGCGATGAGGAAGATAGCGCAGATAGACAAGGTTACAGTCAACATCATAGTCGTATCCAGTACACCAATTACTTTTAAAATCAGACTAAGCATATGGTAGGCAAAGGCTAGATGTAGGAAGGCAAAGAGCAAAGGAAGGAAGAATACAGTTAAAACCTGTTTGTTGATGGTTTGCTTGATTTGCTTTTGATCCAAACCGACTTTCTGCAAGATAATAAAGCGCTCACGGTCTTCGTAGCCTTCAGAAATTTGTTTGTAGTAGATGACCAGAACGGTTCCGACCATAAAGATAATGGATAGGAAAATACCGATAAAGAAGACACCACCAAATAGGGCACTCATCTGAGTACTAGCATCTGATAAATTACTACCATAAACATAGCTACCTTCAGTGTTTAATTGAGCATTAAATTGATCGAGGTATTTATCATACTCCTCAGCGACCTTGAGTTGTTCTTCTTCACTGGCATTTACATTTATGCCACCGTAAAACTGATTATAGATAGCCGAATCTGGGAATTGATCCAAAAAGGCTTGTAAATTAGGTACAACAAGGTAATTGTAATCAGCAGTCAAAATATTAAACTGATTTGGGACATGGTTGACAATAAAATCTGTATTAAATTCTTCTTTGACAGAAAATTGATGATCATTCAGAGTTAGAGTTTTCTGTTCTTTAACTCCCTCATTCTTTGCAAAGAGTCCGACCTCATTTCCTGATAGAGACAGTTTTTGACCAGTCATATTTTCATAATCTTTTTGGTCAAATACCATGAAAACTGTTGTGGGTTGGACACGATTTTGTCCTTTTTCAAAAAGGGTTAACTTATTTCCTTCTTGGGCCGCAACACCAAAGTAAGTGTAACGAATCACTTCTTTCTCTTTAATCTTATAACCTTTGTCACTTGCAAACTGGCTCAAGAGTTTGTCCAAGTCTTCTTTTTCAACATTTTGCCCTGAAACTCCAAAATCATGAGGATTTAGAACTTTTTTAAAGGATTCTGCGGAATTGAAAATGCTTGTCGCTGCTGACATGGTTACCAAGACCATTGTTGACAAAATAGCAATAGTTGCAAGGCCCACCGCATTTTTCTTCATACGGAAAATCAAGTTGGAAACAGAGATGAGGTTATTAGGTTGGTAATAGTATTTCTTGTTTTTCTTTAAGATTTGAAGGAAAACGGTAATCCCTGCATTGAACAAAAGATAGGTACCAAAGATAACCAGTAAAACAGCTATGAAGAAGGTTGTTAAGGCTGTAAGAGGATCTTTTACCGTAAGGGCAAGATAATAGCCAATCCCTAAACTAATCGAACCAAGAATCGTTTGGAGAGGTAGGAAACGACCTTTTTTCTCTCCGCTTGCTTTCTCACGAGAGAGCTGAAGGGCATTCATACGGGCGATTCGAAGGGCATTCAGGAACATGAGGCCTAGGAAAATCAATCCAAAGACAAGAAGTACTGCAATGACAACATTCATTTGGAAGGTAGCGACCAGCTCAACCTTCAATTTCATCAGTTTGAGCAAGAAAGCGAAAATTAACTTGTCAAACAAGGCTCCAATACCGATACCCGCTCCAACAGTTAGAATCCCAAATACCACTAACTCCTTAAAGGTCATACTGATAAGATGACGCTTCTCCAAGCCCAACATGCCATAAATTCCTAGTTCCTTGGAACGGTTCTTCATGACAAAACTATTGGCATAGAGGACGATAATAGCTGACGCAAGGGTGACGACAAACATACCAAATCCAAGTGTAGCCTGAATGGTTGTTCCTCCACGAATTTCCGCAATCTTAGGATTAAAGGTTAGAGAGTAAAAGAGATAGGTCACTGTGACTGCCAAGAGAACAGCCAACGCAAAAGGATAGTAGAGTTTGCGGTTTTTAATCAAGTTCGATACCGCTAACTTATTGGTTAATCGAAACATACTAATTCACCTCGCTTGCCATGACAGTCAAGGTATCAGAAATTTCTTGGAACATCTGACGTTCTGTCTTCTCTCCACGGTAGATTTGATTGTAAAGAATGCCGTCTTTGATAAAGAGCACACGCTTAGCTCTGCTAGCTGCTGCTGTGGAGTGGGTTACCATGAGAATGGTTTGACCGCGCTCATTGATTTCATCAAAGACATCAAGTAAGGCTGCAGAGGACTTGGAATCAAGGGCTCCTGTTGGCTCGTCCGCAAGGAGAATTTCAGGTTCTGTGATGATGGCGCGGGCTACTGCTACACGCTGTTTTTGCCCACCTGAAATCTCGTAAGGGTACTTCTCTTGCAATTGGTTGATGCCTAGATTCTCAGCTGTCACCACCAATTTCTTCATCATCTCCGTAATAGGTCTTCTTGATAAAACTAAGGGAAGCAAGATATTGTCCTTAACAGACAGAGTATCTAGTAAGTTAAAGTCTTGAAAGACAAAGCCCAACTTTTCACGACGGAAGCTAGAAGCCTGTGAATTTTTAATGGTTGCGGTGTCCGTTCCATTTAAGTAAACCTGCCCACGAGTTGGTTTATCCAGCATAGCTAGAATATTGAGAAGAGTTGATTTACCAGAACCAGACTCACCCATGATGGCAACGTAGTCTCCCTTTTCTACGGTAAAGTGAATATCCTTGAGGGCCTCTACTTGGTTGCCCTGAAAACGAGTTTTATAAATTTTTTGAACGTGTTTTACATCTAAAAGTGTCATGAGAATCTCCTTTCTTAATATCCCATCAAATGAAATGTTGCTTGCATCATAGCGCATCCTAGCTGAACGCGCTCGATTTCTTTGTGACTTGGTTTTCTTGTTTTCTTCTGTAAGATTTGTTTCATGATGTTACTCCTTTGTTCTTTATGAGTCTAGTTTACATCAAAAAAAGACCGCTTGCCATAACCTAACCTTACAAAAGAGACTTTAATCTTACATTTTTGTAAGATTGGGGGAAATGTAGGCAAAATTACTTATAAAATGATTTGATTTTCTATTTTTAAAATTGTAAAATATAAGTGTGAAAAGGCTTACTTTGGAAAGGAGGAAGCGGAACTATCATTTGAGTAAGCTTACCTAGATAACATACCATTAAATTTAACACTTGCAAGTCGTTCTACCTATAAGGAAAGAAGGTGCGCTTTAATGAAACATAAAGAACATATACTCATCGGACTTCTCTATCTGCTCTCTCCATTCATCGGTCAGCTCTTAGTTGAAAAAACATACTTTATCGGTACAGAATTTACAGCTACTGCTTATGCTATTTGCTGGTTATCAGTTGTTATCAGCATCCACCATTTTTCAAAAACAGTTTTCTCTCAGCATGAAAAATCAGATTAGAAATCTAAGTTCAAAATAATATTTTTAGTTTACAGATGAGACTGGCGAAATATTATTAAAAGTAAAAAAGCTTTAAATCAAGCAGTTTAGACTATTGATTTAAAGCTTTTTGCCTATTCCAAATCTTTTGTAGAACCTCACCAAAACCAGCCTTCATTGTCGTCAATGGCTTGGGCTTCTTTGCGTTTACGTGGGCCTGTTCCGTACATTTCTGCTTCGATTTCTTCCTTGGTTGGCATGATAGAAGCTAGGATGATATAGATAATCACGCCAAGTCCAAAGTTTGCAACTGTAAAAATGGCAAACAAGAAACGAACAAGGGTAACATCAAAGTTCCACTTGTCTGACAGACCTGCCAAAACTCCTGAAATCATGCGATTTCGTCTCATTTTATAAAATTTACTGTTCATGATATTTCCTCTTTCTGCTAGGTTAGTCATAGTATATCACGGGTAGGCTAGGCTTTCATCAGTCCTCAGGCTGATTTATCAGAAGCAATTTACCTCGACAAAGTCCACAGCGATAGCGTTTGGTATCAATCCTTCTCTTGCGCTGATACCTTTGCTGGCAGGATTGGCAACGATAGAGCTTGATTGGGTTAGAGTTGCTATTGGGTAAGGATGGTACAAACCGTAATCCATCCACTGCTTTCAAAAGTTCCTTAAAATCCCGATCCTTATGTTGATAGCCCTTCCCTTGGAAATAGAGGTGATAATGACAGAGTTCATGGCGGACAATTTTCCTAAAAACATCCAGACCCAGTTCCTGATAAACCTTGGGATTAAAATCCAGATGCCCATCTTTGGGGAAAAATCGCCCACCTGTCGAACGTAGACGAGAATTCCACTGAGCTTGATGGATAAAAGGTCTGCCGAAGTCTTCTAGTGAAACCTGCTTGACGTAATCAGTCAGTTTCATTTGGAGCCAGGAGCGACAGATTGACTTTTTCACGTTCAGTATCAATTTTCTTGACCCAAACGGTCACCAAATCTCCGACTGACACCACTTGGCTGGGATGTTTAATAAATTTACGACTCATGTGGGAAATATGAATCAAGCCGTCCTCGTGAATCCCAATGTCAACGAAGGCACCAAAGTCAACGACGTTACGCACCACACCTTCTAGCTTCTGACCAACCACTAAGTCTTTGATATCTAGGACATCTTGGCGAAGTACAGGTGCGTCAAAGGAATCACGGAAATCTCGACCTGGTTTGAGAAGGTCTGCAATAATATCTTTAAGAGTTTCTGGACCAAGGTCTAACTCTTGCGCCATTTCTTTGACTGAAAGGGACTTGAGTTTACTTTGGGCTTCTTCATTCAAGTCTGTAATATCCAAACGTTTGAAAAGTTCCTTAACGGCAGCGTAATTTTCTGGGTGAACTCCTGTATTATCAAGGATATTGCTACTTTCAGGGATACGAAGGAAACCAGCAGCCTGCTCAAAGGCCTTGGCTCCCAGACGAGGAACTTTCTTGATTTGGGCGCGTGAAGTGATTTTTCCTTCTTCTTCACGGTATTTGACAATATTTTCAGAGATGGTTTTATTGAGTCCAGCTACGTGTGAAAGAAGAGCTGGGCTGGCCGTATTGACATTGACACCAACTTGGTTCACCACGGTCTCCACGACAAAGTCTAGACTTTCAGACAATTTCTTCTGACTGACATCATGCTGGTATTGACCAACGCCGATTGACTTAGGATCGATTTTGACCAATTCAGCAAGGGGATCTTGCAAGCGACGGGCAATAGAAATGGCAGAGCGTTTTTCAACGGTCAAGTCTGGAAATTCCTGACGGGCTAATTCACTGGCAGAATAGACCGAAGCGCCACTTTCATTGACGATAACATAGCTGACTTCTGGAAAATCTTTAAGAACTTCCGCTACAAAAGCTTCACTTTCACGACTGGCAGTTCCATTTCCGATGGCAATAATCTCTACACCGTATTGACCAATCAAGTCCACCAAATCTTTCTTGGCTTCTTCGATTTGACGAGCTGATGCTGGTTTGACAGGATAAATGACCTGAGTTGTCAGCATTTTTCCTGTTGCATCAACGACAGCTAGCTTTGCTCCTGTACGAAAGGCTGGGTCAAATCCAAGAACCACACGCCCTTTCAGTGGAGCAACCAAGAGGAGATTCCGCAGGTTGTAAGAAAAGAGTTGAATAGCTCCTTCTTCTGCTTTTTCAGTTAATTCTGTCCGAATACGGCGCTCGATAGCAGGTAAGACTTTTTTCTTAACAGATTGCTGAACAACTTCATCTATATAGGTATTTTTTACCTTGAAACGAGCAGCAAAGAAGGCAAGGATACGGTCCGTCGCATGTTCAAAACCGACCTTCAAGACACCTAGCTTCTCCCCACGATTGAGAGCCAAGGTACGATAACCCTGCATATTTCCAACCGTCTCTGAAAAATCATAATAAATCTGAAAAACCTGCTTTTCATCAAGACTTTCATCCTTGACTTGAGAAGTGAGTTTAGAGTGTCTCAGCACCTCTTGATAAGTCATGGAACGCAAGGTCATATCTTCCGATAAGGCTTCAACCAAAATATCAACTGCACCAGACAATGCTTCCTTACCAGTCGCAAATCCTTCACAGACAAACTTTTCAGCCTCTTTTTCTAAATCAGCTACATTCTGCAAAATCAAGCGAGCAAGTGGGAATAGTCCGGCTTCACGGGCAATAGTTGCCTTGGTTCGACGCTTTTCCTTGTATGGAAGATAGAGCTCTTCAACATCTGCTAGTTTTTCGGCTGCTAAGATTGCTTCTTCCAACTCCTTTGTCAACTTGCCTTGTTCTTGAATTTTAGCCAAGACAGCTTCCTTACGGTCGTTGAGGTTAGTCAGACTTTTATCCAAGTCAATAATGGCCTTAATCGCCACCTCATCCAGACTACCAGTCATGTCCTTACGATAACGCGCGATAAAGGGAATAGTCGCCCCTTCAGCTGTCAAACTTAGAACGGTATCAATTTGCTTTAACGTCACTCCCAAATCTTGGGATATTTTTTCATATTTTTTATCCATAAATCTATTATACCACAAGCTGAAAGGCTTTCTCCAATCCTTTTTATACTCAATAAAAATCAAAAAGCAAACTAGGAAGCCAGCCACGGGTTGCTCAAAACACCGTTTTGAGGTAGTAGATAAGACTGACGAAGTCAGCA
>NZ_JBBJZX010000104.1:0-6470 GCF_038148935.1 Streptococcus pseudopneumoniae
GTCAGGCGAAATGGCGACAGGCTGGAAGAAAATCGCTGAGAAGTGGTACTATTTCGATGGAGAAGGTGCTATGAAAACAGGCTGGATCAAATACAAGGAGACTTGGTACTATCTTGATAGTCAAAATGGGGACATGGTTTCTAATGCCTTTGTCAAATCAAATGATGGCTGGTATTACCTTAAAGAAGATGGTACGATAGCAGAGAAACCAGAATTTACAGTCGAGCCTGAAGGCTTGATAACAGTAAAATAATAATGGAATGTCTTTCAAAGCAGAAAAGCGCATATTAATAAGTCTTGAAAAGCCTTAATAGTATGCGTTTTCTGATGGAGATATTTCATTCAATTTTTGCTACTATATTAAATAAAAATCAAACTATAAAGTTATTCTCAAATAAAGTCTAATACTCTTTGAAAATCTCATCAACCAGGTCAGCTTCCATCTGCAACCTCAAAACAGTGTTTTTAGCAGCCTGCGGCTAGTTTCCTAGTTTGCTCTTTGATTTTCATTGAGTATAAATTTGACAATGTAAACCGAGTCGGATAGCTTTAAGTACTGTTTTGAGGTTGAAGATATGATTTTTGATAGGAACTCATCAAATAGGTTTACTATCATCACTTTTGGATTTTTAAGCAACATCAATAAATTGCTTTCTTGTTTTGTCATAATTTTTTTATTTAAAAAATTGACTTTATGACAAGGGTGTGCTATTCTTTTTATGAGAGGTGTATGAATATGATAAATGTATGTGATGTTGGAAAAAGAATAAAAGAACTTAGAATATCTTCAAATCTTACTCAAGATAAGATTGCTGAATATTTGTCTTTGAATCAAAGCATGATTGCCAAAATGGAAAAAGGTGAAAGGAATATCACGTCGGATGTTATTGAGAAACTATCTGCCCTGTTTTGCTGTACGGTTGACTATCTTTTGTTTGGCGAACAAGCTGAACAACAGTGTGTCATATCGTTTAGAAAAAATAAAATAGTAGACCAAGATCTTAAAGTTTTAGCGAAAATCAATAAAATTGTATTGAATCAATTTGAGATAGATCAGCTATTGGAGACAAAATAAATGATTGATAAAATGGATTTAAGTAATAAAGCTTCAAATCTTAGAAAAAAGTTGGGAGCTGATGGTGAAGCGCCGATAGATATTTTTAAATTGGTACAAAAGATAGAAAATTTGACGCTGGTATTTTATGGACTCGGAAAGAATATTAGCGGAGTCTGTTATAAAGGAACTCAGTCAAGTCTCATTGTAATCAATTCAGACATGTCATTAGGAAGGCAAAGATTTTCTTTAGCACATGAACTGTATCATCTTTATTATGATGAGGTGAAGAAGAGTTCAGTCAGTTTTATTTTGATTGGTGAAGGAGATGAAACTGAAAGAAAAGCGGATCAGTTTGCTTCTTATTTTTTAATTTCCCCATCTTCACTGTATAGGATGGTTGAGGAAATCAGAGAAAATGCCAATAGAACTCATCTTGAAGTAGAAGATATTATAAAATTGGGTCAGTTTTATGGTATCAGTCATAAAGCTATGTTATATAGATTGAGGAATGATGGATACCTTGATGCAGAAGAAATTAAAAATATGGATATTAGTGTTATAGAGACAGCTTCAAGATTAGGCTATGATACAAGTTTATATCGTCCTTTGTCAGAAAGTAAAAAGGAAATGGTATTAGGACACTATATTAAATCGACTGAACAACTTTTAGAAAATAACAGAATTTCGCAAGGGAAGTATGAGGAACTGCTACTAGATGCTTTCAGATATGATATTGTATATGGGCTAGATGAAGAGGGGGAGTTGTCGTTTGACTAGTCGTGTATTTATTGATACAGATTGTATTTCAGCATTTTTATGGGTTGGCACTGAACATCTTTTAGAAAAGCTCTATTCGGGTAAAATTGTTATTCCACAAGAGGTGTATGATGAAATCAATATACCTACAATTCCCCACTTAAAATCTAGGATAGACCAGTTAGTAGCTAAGGGTTCGGCTGAGATTGTGAGCATAGACATTGGAACTGAAGAATACGCATTATATAGAAATTTAACAAGAAATCATGATAGTAACAAGGTTATTGGTAAGGGAGAAGCGGCTTCTATTTCCTTAGCGAAAAAGCATAATGGGATATTAGGAAGTAATAATCTAAGAGATGTTAAACCATATGTAGAAGAATTTTCTTTAGAACATATGACAACAGGAGATATACTGGTTGAAGCCTTTAAGGCGCAATTTATTACTGAACAAGAGGGCAATCATATCTGGAATAATATGCTTAAAAAGAGAAGGAAAATTGGGGCGGCTTCTTTTTCAGACTATCTTCGTGGAAGTGTTCATTAAACTAGACAAAAATAAATTTGGATAAATCGAACTCACTATTCAGGAGGAATATGAGCAATTCGAAGAAGAAAAGTGTCAAATTGAGCCTATAAGAGTAGAAATGACCTGCATAGGGGATGAGAGAAAAGTTCTCCTTGAAGTTTCCCTGAACTATCAGTCGCATATCAAACGATATGCAGGGTGATGTGAGAGGGGATAGCGAGTAGTTTTTGGTTATTTTGTCAAAAAACTTGTATTTTATCATACTGAATGATAAAATACAAGAAAAATAGTAGAATAAAGGAAAGCTTTTCTAAAATGTGTATCTCCCCACAGGATTCGTTCTTGTGGGATTTTTTTCGTTAAAGAAAGCGATAAATATTGACTTTTTTAAAGAAAGATGTCATAATTAAGTTGGAAAAAACGTAAAAGTATCACTTTTCTCGTTATCCCGACTCCCAAAACGTCGTTAAACCGCTCGGCAATCCATGGAGACATGGACACATAGTAGTAAGCACGCTATGTGGCTTGGCAGAGCTAAAAACTGTTCCCTTGCGATAAGCCTAATAAGCACAACATAGGGAGTTAGAGAAGCCGACTCTAATCATCCACTTTGGGCAGTAGTGAGAACTGCCCCGTGCTTTTTTTATTTTGAGAAAATATGGAGTTTGTCGTTGAAATTACTTGATTGTATTTTAGATTATCAAGAGAAATTCGATGGAAAAACATGTCAAGTATCAACGAATTATAAGCATTTAGAGA
The DNA here is from genome assembly GCF_038148935.1 of Streptococcus pseudopneumoniae. Classification (GTDB taxonomy): domain Bacteria; phylum Bacillota; class Bacilli; order Lactobacillales; family Streptococcaceae; genus Streptococcus; species Streptococcus pseudopneumoniae_U. The sequence goes on from NZ_JBBJZX010000104.1 coordinate 3,102, forward strand.
CTTTCGAAGTAGATTTTTGCTTGACTGATTTACATCACTTATTTGGCTTGCACAAAATCACACGAGATTATGCTAGTCAAACAATACCTGCTATTCAAGCTGGTGTTTTTATTTTGGAAGAATATAAAAATAATCCCATGTACAACGATGTTATAGAAAGGATATCTTTGTATAGTTTTATCGGTGATATCTTCTATTCTAAGATAACGAGTTGTTGTATCCTAGCCAAAGATTTATCTAAAAACACTATGAAGTTGGACGTCATATTTTTTGAAGATAGAAACAAAAGATCCGCAATTTTAGGTTTACGAAGAGATAAAAGTGGAGTGTTTAAACCGGTTACTCTACATTTTACAAGCGCTAAGAAATATGCTAAAGTTCGTAAAACAGATGTGAAAGAAATTAAATGGTTATAAAAAAAACTTTTTGCAGGCTTCGGCTTGCGTTTTTTTGTTTGATAAAATTAAAAAAATGTGCAAAAATAAGTAGAATTGAAAACAGGAAAAAACACCTCCTTTCGATTCGCCAAGCCTCTTCGCAAGGTAATGAGGGGGCGGAGAGACGCGCTCGTCAACAGAAGTATCTCATTGGAAATGTTGCTCACTTTTTTAGTGAGCTTTTTATTTAAGGAATAGGAATGAAAAATAAGAAGTTAAAATTATACTCAATGAAAATCTCTTCAAACCCGTCAGCGTCGCCTTGCAGTCTGTATCTTACTGACCAAGCTAGTGATGGACTTAGAATAGGTGGTTTAGAGCGTCCTAGCAGCTAGGAAATGGTGGCAATAGTCCTTGGCTGAGGATAGGGTGTCACACTCAACTGGTTGACCTAGTTTATAGAGAGGGAATTACTATAAAATACTCAGGCTTCTATCATATATTTCGAAATGTTTGTGTAATCAAAATGTAACAATATTGTAACATTGGCACAGAGGATGTTTAGCATATATAAATGTAGTATAACTCTTGTATCTTTGTTAAAAAATAGGTTGTATCAAAAGGTTTTACACATCTGTGCATATATATATATATATATATATATATAATGTCGCTTTTTTCTTGCATTTCCTGACTCTATACTATCAGCGGTGGGGTTGATTTGTATGTCAGAAGTGTTACTATATAATTGATATATTATCGTCTGTTGGCTTTTTGCGCGCTTTCTAAGCTTGGGGAAGCTCTCAGACGAGGAAAGGATTCACTTATGTTCAAGAAAAAGAATGATGGTAATGGAGAGAAAATTTTCCGTTATTCCATTCGTAAATACCATTTTGGGGCTGCTAGCGTTGCGGTTGCGGCTCTGATGTTCTTTGCAAATGGGGTGCAAGCGCAGGCACCGGCAGTATCTTCGGCAACAGCCAGTGATGTAGTTGCTGGATCTGCTGGAAATTCAGATGGGGAACCACAGGAGTCAGATGGGGAAGAGCCAGAGAAGGTCTCTCAGACTGAACCGTCGGCTGAGCTCCAGTATACAGGGGAGTCAAACTCTCCAGAGACTAAAGTCGAGGACGCTAGTAAGGGACAGGAAACAGATGCCCTTGCTCCGACCAAACCAGAGACGAAGCCAGTTGCTCAAGAAACTTCTCAAGGAGGAGCAGTAAAAGAGCAAGACCAGCCCACATCTGCCACTAAAACGACAGAAGCTAAATCACTCCAAGGCAATCTGCAAGCTTTGTTGGAAAAACTAACTCTTAGCTCCATGAAAGCGCTCCACGATGAAGTGGAAGCAGGTCTAGCAGCAGCTAAGGCAGTTTTGGACGACCCAAATGCGACGCAAGCGCAGGTTGACGAGCAAGTAAGAGCTATGGAAGAACTGACGAGCCGTGTCAATCAAGCCTTGGAGCCATCGCTATCAAAATTGACAGACTTGGGTGAAGCAAGTTCGACAAATAATAAGCTTGTCGAACCAAACGGAACTGTAACTGAGCAAGCAACTGGTGGAAAGCGTAGTAAAAGAGGTGGTTTGAGCCAAACCACACCAGCTGTGGATCAGGTGAGCTCAGAAACTGTAGGTAACTCAGAAAAAACTGAATCTAGTGAAAAGCCTAGTCGACAAGAACTTCCAACCTACACCAATACGACAGAAGGTGAAAACGGCGTCTATGGACTAAAAGATGAATTAGAGTCTATTGTCAAACGACTTAAAGAAAATCAAGCGTCGGAAGATAAAATCCAAGCAGCAAAAGCAGCAGCTGATAAGTTTAATGAAGCTTTTTCTAAAGGTGATACCATCAGCCAAGAAGATTTTGCCGCTGCCCTAGTCGACCTGAAAAAATCCCGAGACCTCATCGAAGGAGTGCTGGAAGAAAAATATGGTGAGGAAACTACAGCTGGAGGAGTAACCCCGCAACCACGTGATGGTGGCTACTCTGACTTTCGTAATGCTAACTATAGTGGAAGGTCTGCAAGGGCGGCAAGTCCATTAGATCGGAAAGAAAGTTACATTGAAAATGGTAAGTCGGGAGATAAGACCTACGATAGATACACCTATGTTTTTTTCTCTGATAAAAGACCGATAGACAATTCGACCAAACCTGTCTCTAATGCAAAAAACTATATTCTTGCAAGAGTAACTCCTACAAAGGAAGGTTTCCATTGGGAGCTACAGATAAATAATGGACATAGACGAATACCTGGAACGGGTGTTTGGCTTACGTTGCCTTCGGGGCAAGCATATAAGCAAGGTACAGATAGTATTAGTATTCGTCGCAAAGGTGGTGGCACCACTGCTGTATCTTCTAATGCAGGGGATTTACTTTCCCTTCTAAAACACTCTGCAACAGGATTTGGTAATCAGACTAAAGGAACAGTTAGTAATACCGGTATCAATAGAAGAAATAGTCCGAAAAACTTGCCAGTAGCAACCTTTGATGATTTAGCCCGTCATGGTGTGGGAAGAATCCAACCATATCAGAGACAAGGTGAACCTCAAGAAATGCAAAACCAATCAGACGAAAAATTTCACAAAGTAAATAATAGTGGTTCGGATTTATATTATTTCTCGCTGGGAGATAATGACAATGCTTACACCCTAACTTTCGACACTAAAGGGAGTAACAATATTAAAAACCTTGACTATGCTGTAGGTTTGAGAGGAAATTATGGTAATGAGGTTTTCCTTGTTAATCAGTGGCATGGTAGAACATATAATGAAGCAAAAGAGGATGCCAGGGATGACATAGAGCAAGCGAGACAACGTAAAAATGGAAGTCTTGGTAAGAATGGAAACCTTTCGTCTGTAGAGCGAGATAGTGCTACTGGTAAAGTTAACACCTATGCACGAGAGGCTATACGCAAGATTGACAATGCCGACAGCCTTATTAAGGTGGAAGATGCCTTGAGAGAGGGATTGAATAATATCAACGGAGTG
>NZ_JBBJZX010000105.1:0-6066 GCF_038148935.1 Streptococcus pseudopneumoniae
AACACTTTTGTTGCCAATATTTCCTTGCCTTCTTTTATCAAGGGGTGACGAAACAGTGAGAAGTACAGTTGGATGGTCATGGCAACCCAGATAAGGGGTTCACAAAGGATAACACCCTTATAGCCTGCCCAAGGGATAATCAAGACTACAAAAGCGATTTTCCCTATTAGTTCGATAAAGCTGGAAACCAGAGGAAGAACCTTTTGCCCCAAGCCCTGCAAACAATTGCGATAAATCAACAAGAGGCTCAAAATAGGATAAAAGGCTGAGCTGATTTGCAGGTAGAGACTACCGTTTTCTACCAGGTATCCATCCGTCGAACTAGCCAAGAAGGAAACCAAGGCTGGACTGGCAAAAAAGAGAAAGGCACAAACAAAGACTGCCCAGGACATACTTAAACGACTGCCGATTCGAAGTCCTTGAACAATGCGGTCTGGTCGCTTGGCGCCTAGATTCTGCGAAGCAAAGGTCGTCATAGATGCAGAAATAGCGGTCATAGGAAGAAGGGCAAAGGCCATAATGCGGCGAGCTGCCGTCTGGGCACTGATAATTACGGCACCAAAGGTATTAACAGAAGACTGTAAAATCACACTACCGATGGACACAATGGAACTCATCAAGCCCATAGCCAAACCTTGCTCCAAAAGATCCGCGTACAAGGCCTTGTCCCATTTGAAATGCTTGAGTTGAGGCAAAAGTTCTGGCACACTCTTACGAATATAGTAAAAGCAGAGAACCGCTGATAAACCTTGCGAAATAATGGTAGCAAGCCCCGCAGATTGAACTCCAAGATGCAGTTGCGTAATAAAATAGAGATCCAGAACTACATTAACCAGAGCAGAGAAAATCAGAAAACCAAGCGCAGCCAGACTGTCTCCAATAGATCGCAACAAACCTGCAAAGAGATTATATGCAAAACTGACACCAACACAGGTCACAATCATAGAAATATATTGATAGGATTGGGGAAGGATTTCTGCAGGGGTATCTAAATATTGCAAGAGAGGATACAAACCAATAAAGCCCAGCAGCATCACTAGAATGCTCAAAAGAGCACCTAGTATCCAGGTGGCTGCTACTGCTTCCTTTATTTTAGTAAAATTCCGAGCCCCATAATAGCGAGCAATGACAATCCCCATTCCATTCCCAACACCAAGAGTAAAACCTACAATCAGGTCAAAAATCGCTGTCGTCGCTCCTACCGCCGCCAAGGAGTCTTGACCCAGAAATCGCCCAACAATCAAGACATCAGCAGTGTTATAGAGCTGTTGAAAAATATTAGACAGCAAGATTGGGAAGGCAAAACTCACAAGCGAGGGAAGAATCGGACCATGAATCAGGTCCACTGTTCGTTTTTTATTCATAAGGCTATTATATCAGCTTTCTAGCAGAGCGACAAGAAACAGCAAACTATAGATAATCTAAAAACTTGAATCAAAAATTGAAAAAGCAGCGGATTTCTCCACTACTTTAACAGCTTATTCTTCAATTTCGATTTCAAGTTCGTCGCCTAGGTCAAGAGTCACTTCTTCATTCACAGAATCTGCTTGAACTGCCTCATCTTTTTTGTTTTCAGTATCTTGTTCTGAAGCTTCTTCTCCATCAATCAAGCCAAATTTAGAACGGACTTGCTTATCAATTTCATCAAAGATTTCTGGGTGATCTGCCAAGTATTTCTTAGCATTCTCAGAACCTTGCCCGATTTTCTCATCCTTGTAAGAATACCAAGCTCCTGCTTTTTTGATGATATCCAAATCGCTTGCAATCTTCAAAAGCTCACCAGTCTTAGAAATTCCTTCTCCGTACATAATTTCAACTACGGCTTCCTTAAACGGTGGAGCTACCTTATTTTTTACAACCTTAATCTTAGTTTCTTTACCGACATTGGTTTCTTTTTGGTCACCAGTTCCCTTAATTTGTGTATTACCACGAACATCCAAACGCACTGAAGCATAGAATTTCAAAGCACGTCCACCAGGTGTTGTTTCTGGATTTCCAAACATCACTCCAACTTTTTCACGCAATTGGTTGATAAAGATGGCAATTGTTTTGGTTTTATTGATAGAGGCGCCAAGTTTACGCATGGCCTGACTCATCATACGAGCCTGCAAACCAACGTGGCTATCTCCGATATCGCCATCAATTTCCGCACGAGGGACAAGGGCCGCAACTGAGTCGACCACGACAAGATCTACAGCACCTGAGTCAATCAATTTTCCCGCAATCTCAAGACCTTGCTCTCCTGAGTCTGGTTGTGACAAGAGCAATTCGTCAATATTGACACCAAGGGCCGCAGCATAAGCTGGATCAAGGGCATGTTCCGCATCGATAAAGGCAGCAATCCCACCTTCTTTTTGCGCTTGTGCAACTGCATGAAGGGCAACCGTTGTCTTACCAGATGACTCTGGGCCATAGATTTCGATGATACGTCCCTTAGGATAACCACCTGAACCAAGGGCAATGTCCAAAGCTAAAGAACCTGAGCTCATCACTTGCACCTTTTGCTCGGCACGTTCACCCAAACGCATGATTGAACCCTTACCAAAGTCTTTCTCAATCAATTTAAGAGCGTCATTCAAGGCTTTTTCACGTTCTGCCCCAAATTTTTTTGAAATTTCTTCTAATTTTTTTGGTTTTTTCGCCATTCTATTCTCCTACATTCTAATGGTCCTCAGACCTATCTACTATTATATCAAAAGTTAGTCACTTAATAAAGCCTTGCGAACTAGGTTAAAGGCATGCATAACCGCAATGTGACGTACATCTGCTCGACTTCTACCTCCAATATTCACCTTGATGACCTCAGTTCCTTGCTCTTGAGCCAAGCCTATGAAGACTGTCCCAGCTGGGTACCCTTCTAGGCTATCTGGTCCTGCTACTCCAGTCAAACTAATTCCAAAATCAGACTGGGTCTTGCTTCGTGCCTGCTCAGCCATCTTCTGAGCTGTAAATGCAGACACCACACCCTGTTCTTCCAAATCCTTGACAGGAATATCCAACATCTTTGATTTTTCCTCCAAGCTATAGGTTACAAAACCACCCTTAAATATACTTGAAGCACCCGAAAAATCAGCTACGCTGGCTTGGAAAAGCCCTGCCGTCAAACTCTCTGCAGCCGTGATAGTTTTCCCTTGTTTTTTCAGTTTTTCTACCACAATGCTGGCCAAGCTAGCCTCCTCTCCATAACCATAACAGAGGTCTCGTAAAGAAATTCCTTCGAAAGTCTGGCGGTCCAAGATTTGATTTTCCAAGATATCCAGCGCTTGATTCGCCTCTTCTTGACTGCTAGCCTTTGTTGACAGACGCAGAGTGACTTCCCCTGTCTTAGCATAAGGGGCCAAGGTCGGATCTGTTTGATTATCAATCAAATCAGACAAAATCGTAACCAACTGGCTCTCGCCAATTCCAAAGAAACGAAGAACTCGGGAATATAGCTTACTCCCTGTCATCAACTTAGGTAGAAGTTGGTTTAAAACCATGGGTTTTAATTCACTTGGTGGACCGGGAAGGACGACATAGGTCACTCCATCGACTTCCAATATTCCTCCCACAGCCAGTCCTGTTTCGTTTGGCAGTGGAGTCGCTCCTTCTACAATTTGAGCTTGTCTTTCGTTATTCGGTGTTCGGGCATAGTCTGGTCGCTGGGCAAAAAAGACATCCAACTTCTCCTGAGCCTGAGGATCGAAGACTAATTCTTTCCCTAAAAATTTAGCCAGAGTTTGTTTGGTCAAATCGTCCTCAGTTGGCCCCAAACCACCTGTCAAAATCACCAGACTGCTACGTTGACTGGCAATCTCAAGTAAAGACAAGAGACGAGCTTCATTGTCTCCTACAGCCGTCTGAAAATAAACATCTACCCCAATCTCTGCTAGTTTTTCCGATAAAAACTGGGCATTGGTGTTGACAATCTGTCCTGTCAAAATCTCTGTTCCAACAGCAATGATTTCTGCTTTCATCTTTCCTCCTACCTATCTATTCGTATTTTTTGAAAAAATCGCAGGAATTTTCCTACGATTGATTTTTTATTTGTATCAAGAAAGTTAATTATCTTCGTCACTAACAGGTGCTCGTCCAAATAAATCTTCAAATAAGACCGCATTGGTTTCGACCTGGGTAACTTCTTCTTGTCCCAAAGAACGTCGGAGTAGATTTTGCATTTCCAACATATGGGCTCTCGAAACAACCTGGTAAGAAACACCTTGAAGCATCTCTCCTTCACCCTGCAACTGCTGAGTTTCAATGGTTTTAAATGAATCTTTATAGCCTAGCAAGTTAGGGATACTTTTTGCAGACAAATCAATATTGGTCTGCATATTGTCACTCAAAGCTTTTAGAATCTCTTGATAATGACCAACGCTATTTAAACTGAGAGCTTTTTCCATGACTTTTTGAATAACTTCACGTTGACGTTTTTGACGACCATAATCTCCCTCAGGATCTTGGTAACGCATTCGTGCATAGACTAGGGCTTCTTCTCCCCCAATATGTTGCTCCCCAACACCGATAGAAATGGTATTAAATTCTTCTTGGTCACTGATAGAAATTGGGAAACCTAGGGTATTATTGACTGTAATACCACCTACTGCATCCACTAGTTTTTGCAACCCTTTCATGTTGACCATCACATAGCGATCAATATGGATATTCATCATTTTTTGAATGGTTTCTATAGCAAGCTCTGCTCCACCATCTGCATATGCTGAATTCAGTTTCGCTTCATGAGCCTGACCATTCCCTGATTCAATGCGGGTCAGAATATCCCGCTCTAAACTCATCATCGTTGTTTTTTTTGTTTTAGGATTCACTGTCATCAAGATCATGCTATCACTTCTACCGACCCAAGTTTCAGTTCGTTCAGCATTTCCGGTGTCCACTCCCATTAACAGAATTGTTAGAGGTTCAGTCGCTTCAATAACCTTTGTTTCTTCGCCGATTTTTTTATAGGTTTTAGCTAAGGTTTCTGTCCCTTGTTGATAAATAGTATAAGCAAAAATACCTGCTCCTACTACAGTTACAGAAAGTAAAGCTAGCACCATTCCAATAATTTTTTTAACCATATTTCTACTAATCTATCAGTTTACCCATCAGGTAAACATCGATAAATTTCCCTTCTTCTATATATGCCCCACGCTCTTGGCGACCTTCAATTATAAAGCCATGCTTTTGATAAAGATGAACAGCAGCCTGATTACGAGTTTGGACAGTCAGTTGGAGACGACGCAGAATGCCACTTGCTTGTGCCCACTCTATCGCTTCTTCTAGCAACAAACTTCCCAATCCATTATTCCAATATTTCTTACCAATCACAATAAAGAGATCTCCAATATGACGGACTCTCTTACGCTGGTCAGCTGTAATATTTACAATACCAGCAATTTTATCATTTAAAAATGCAAGTAAGGTTATCTGATTGTCCGAACTAGCTTGCTTGTTGAGGAATATTTCCATCTCCTCACTGGTCAAGAGAATACCATCTCTGTCTAGGCTGGTAAAATCTGTCTCCAAACTTACACGATTTAAAAAGGCCACTAATTCAGCTGCATCTTTAGGCTCTGCTTCCCTAATGAGCAATTCATACTCCATATTGAAGCTCCTCTAAGAGTTTTTCTGCACGCAAACCCTTTGCTTGGAAATGTAATCTGCGACCGTCTTCTTCTTTTAGAATTTCCAACTCTAAATAAGTATCTGGCAAGGCATCTCCTAAGAGATTTCCCCACTCAATAACAGTCACTCCACCACCAAAGAGAAACTCATCCAAGTCGATAGAATCCGCATCTCCTTCAATTCGATAAACATCTAGATGATAAAGCGGCAGTCTGCCTTCATACTCTCTTACGATAGTATAGGTTGGACTTTTAATCATTTGAGAAATCTGTAAACCTTTAGCAAGTCCTTTAGTAAAGGTCGTTTTACCTGCACCCAGTTCTCCAGTTAAGATTAAAACATCATTCTTTTCTAATAGATGACCCAAGCATTCCCCTAAGGCTTGCAGCTCTTCTTCATTTTTTGTGTACATACTCTTATTATACCAAAAACTTTTCTTTTGTGTCTATTTTCCTGCTGAAC
>NZ_JBBJZX010000106.1:0-5960 GCF_038148935.1 Streptococcus pseudopneumoniae
GATGAGTTGATGGATATGCTGGATGAATCTGTTCGCTATATCATGTGGGGCTTTTTGTACAAGTTTATCTTAGCTCATGTTTTAGGAGAGACCTTGTTGCCTCCTTTGAAGAATTTAGCCTTGCAGTCAGGTGGTTTCTTTAATCTCTATGCCTTGGCAGTTATGTATACCTTTGGTCTGGAACTTTTCTTTGACTTTGCAGGTTATTCTATGTTTGCCTTAGCCATTTCAAATTTGATGGGAATTCGTAGCCCTATCAACTTTAACAAGCCCTTTTTATCAAGGGATTTAAAAGAGTTTTGGAATCGTTGGCACATGAGCCTCTCTTTCTGGTTCCGTGACTTTGTCTTTATGCGAATGGTGATGGTGTTGACCAGAAAGAAGATCTTTAAAAATCGTAATGTAACCTCAAGTGTGGCCTATATTGTAAATATGCTGATTATGGGATTTTGGCATGGTGTGACCTGGTACTATATCGCCTATGGACTCTTTCATGGGATTGGACTGGTTATCAATGACGCTTGGATTCGTAAGAAAAAAACGCTCAATAAGGAACGGAAAAAAGCAGGGAAAGCTGCTCTACCTGAGAATCGCTGGATTCAGTTGCTTGGCATGGTTGTCACCTTCCATGTCGTCATGCTGTCATTCTTAATCTTTTCTGGATTTTTGAATGATTTATGGTTTAAAAAATAAAAGGAAATAAAATATGGATATCAAATCAGAAGTTATCGAAATTATTGATGAGTTGTTTATGGAAGATGTTTCTGACATGATGGATGAAGATCTTTTTGATGCAGGTGTCTTGGATAGTATGGGAACGGTTGAGTTGATTGTGGAGATTGAAAACCGTTTTGACATTCGTGTCCCTGTGACAGAGTTTGGTCGCGACGACTGGAATACAGCTAATAAAATCATAGCTGGTATTGTGGAGCTACAAAATGCTTAAACGCTTATGGATGATCTTCGGACCGGTCTTGATAGCTGGTTTGTTGGTTTTTCTGCTCATTTTCTTTTATCCTACTGAGATGCATCATAATCTAGGAGCTGAAAAGCGTTCAGCGGTGGCTACTACTATCGATAGTTTTAAGGAGCGAAGTCAAAAAGTCAGAGCACTATCTGATCCAAATATGCGTTTTGTTCCCTTCTTTGGCTCTAGTGAATGGCTTCGTTTTGACGGTGCTCATCCTGCGGTATTAGCTGAGAAATACAATCGATCCTACCGTCCTTATCTTTTAGGACAGAGGGGAGCTGCATCGCTTAACCAGTATTTTGGAATGCAACAGATGTTGCCACAACTGGAGAATAAACAAGTTGTGTATGTTATCTCACCTCAGTGGTTCAGTAAAAACGGCTATGAGCCAGCAGCCTTCCAGCAGTATTTTAATGGAGACCAGTTGACCAGTTTTCTGGAACATCAATCTGGAGATCAGGCTAGTCAATATGCGGCGACTCGCTTACTACAGCAGTTCCCAAACGTAGCTATGAAGGATTTGGTTCAGAAGTTGGCAAGTAAAGAAGAATTGTCGACGGCAGACAATGAAATGATTGAATTATTGGCTCGGTTTAATGAACGCCAAGCTTCCTTTTTTGGTCAGTTTTCAGTTAGAGGCTATGTCAATTATGATAAGCATGTAGTTAAGTATTTAAAGACCTTGCCAGACCAGTTTTCTTATCAAGCCATAGAAGATATTGTTAAAGCAGATGCTGAAAAGAATACTTCCAATAATGATCTGGGAATGGAAAATTATTTCTATAATACGCAGATCAAGAAGGATTTGAAGAAATTAAAGGACTCTCAGAAAAGCTTTACCTATCTCAAGTCGCCAGAGTATAATGACTTGCAGTTGGTTTTAACCCAGTTTTCTAAATCTAAGGTAAACCCGATTTTTATCATTCCACCTGTTAATAAAAAATGGATGGACTACGCTGGTCTACGAGAGGATATGTACCAACAAACGGTGCAGAAGATTCGCTACCAGTTAGAGAGTCAAGGTTTTACCAATATAGCAGATTTTTCTAAGGATGGCGGGGAGCCTTTCTTTATGAAGGACACCATTCACCTTGGTTGGTTGGGCTGGTTGGCTTTTGACAAGGCAGTTGATCCTTTCCTATCCAATCCAACCCCAGCTCCGACTTACCATCTGAATGAGCGCTTTTTCAGCAAAGATTGGGCGACTTATGATGGAGATGTCAAAGAATTTCAATAGATCATAATATAGAAGAGTTCAAGAATGAAGCCTATTTTCACGTTTTTTCTTGACTCTTTTTTTGCTTGTGATATAATTAACTGGTAAATAAAATGTCAAAGAATAGTATTTTTCTCTTAAAAAGAGAAGTTCAAAAGGAAAGGAGTCAGATATGAGACAGCTAGCGAAGGATATTGATGCCTTTTTGAATGAGGTAATTTTGCAGGCGGAAAACCAACATGAAATCCTAATAGGTCATTGTACTAGCGAGGTAGCTCTGACCAATACCCAGGAGCATATTCTCATGCTTTTGTCAGAGGAATCTTTAACCAATTCAGAGTTGGCGCGTCGCCTCAATGTCAGTCAGGCAGCAGTTACCAAGGCCATTAAGTCTTTGGTCAAGGAAGGGATGTTGGAAACATCTAAAGATCCTAAGGATGCGCGTGTGATTTTTTATCAGTTGACTGATTTGGCTCGTCCAATCGCTGAGGAGCACCATCATCACCATGAGCATACACTTTTAACCTATGAACAAGTGGCGACTCAGTTTACTCCAAATGAACAAAAAGTGATCCAGCGGTTTTTGACTGCTTTAGTAGGAGAAATCAAATAATGAGATATATTACGGTAGAGGATTTATCCTTCTATTATGATAAGGAGCCAGTTCTTGAACATATCAATTATAGTGTTGATAGTGGGGAATTTGTTACCTTGACAGGGGAGAATGGGGCAGCTAAGACGACACTGATTAAGGCCAGTCTTGGAATTCTCCAACCACGCATTGGTAAGGTAACCATTTCAAAGACAAATACGCAGGGTAAGAAATTGAGAATAGCCTACCTTCCTCAACAGATTGCCAGTTTTAATGCAGGTTTTCCAAGTACGGTTTATGAATTTGTCAAGTCGGGTCGCTATCCGCGAAAAGGTTGGTTCCGTCGTTTGAATGCTCATGATGAGGAGCATATCAAGGCTAGTCTGGACTCAGTTGGTATGTGGGAACACCGAGACAAACGCTTGGGGTCTCTATCTGGGGGACAGAAGCAGCGAGCAGTGATTGCGCGTATGTTTGCTTCGGATCCAGATATGTTTATCCTAGATGAGCCGACAACGGGGATGGATGCAGGAAGTAAAAATGAATTTTACGAACTCATGCACCACAGCGCCCATCATCATGGCAAGGCTGTTTTGATGATTACCCATGACCCTGAAGAAGTTAAGGATTATGCGGATCGCAATATTCATCTAGTCCGTAACCAAGACTCGCCATGGCGTTGTTTCAACGTTCATGAGAATGACCAGGAGGTGGGCCATGCTTAGTTTGTTATCTTATGACTTTATGCAACGCGCCTTTCTGGCCGTTATTGCCATGAGTCTTTTTTCGCCAGTTCTTGGAACCTTCCTTATCTTGCGTCGTCAGAGTTTGATGAGTGATACCCTCAGCCACGTCTCGCTTTCAGGTGTAGCCTTTGGTCTGGTTCTGGGGATTTCTCCGACTGTTTCTACGATTGCTATTGTCTTGATTGCGGCGGTCTTTCTGGAGTATCTCCGTACGGTTTACAAGAGCTTTATGGAAATCGGGACAGCAATCCTCATGTCAACGGGTCTGGCTGTTTCTCTGATTGTCATGAGCAAGGGTAAAAGCTCGAGTTCTATGAGTTTGGACCAGTATCTTTTTGGTTCAATCGTGACTATTAGTGAAGAACAGGTCATTTCCCTCTTTGTCATTGCGGCAGTTGTTTTGATTTTGACCTTCCTCTTCCTTCGTCCAATGTATATCCTGACCTTTGATGAGGATACGGCCTTTGTGGATGGCTTGCCCGTTCGTACCATGTCCATTCTTTTTAACATGGTGACAGGGGTGGCCATTGCCCTTATGATTCCTGCTGCGGGAGCTCTTCTGGTATCGACCATTATGGTCTTGCCAGCGAGTATTGCCCTGCGTCTGGGGAAAAACTTTAAATCGGTTATGCTGCTTGCCAGTGCGATTGGATTTTTGGGAATGGTAGCAGGACTCTACATTTCCTACTATGCAGAAACACCTGCAAGTGCAAGTATTACTATTATTTTTGTAACTGTTTTCTTGCTAATTAGTTTAGTAAGACGTTTTATCAAATAGGAGACTAAGATGAAAAAAATTAGCTTATTACTAGCCAGTCTATGTGCCTTGTTTTTAGTGGCTTGTTCCAATCAAAAACAGGCAGATGGCAAACTAAATATTGTGACAACCTTTTACCCTGTCTATGAATTTACCAAGCAAGTCGCAGGAGATACTGCTAATGTAGAACTCCTCATCGGTGCTGGTACAGAACCCCATGAATATGAACCGTCTGCCAAGGCAGTTGCCAAAATACAAGATGCAGATACCTTCGTTTATGAAAATGAAAACATGGAAACATGGGTTCCTAAATTGCTAGATACCTTGGATAAGAAAAAGGTCAAAACCATCAAGGCAACAGGCGATATGTTGCTTTTGCCAGGTGGTGAGGAAGAAGAGGGAGACCATGACCATGGAGAAGAAGGACATCACCATGAGTTTGACCCCCATGTTTGGTTATCACCAGTTCGTGCCATTAAACTTGTAGAGCACATCCGCGACAGCTTGTCAGCAGATTATCCTGATAAAAAAGAGACCTTTGAGAAGAATGCGGCTGCCTATATCGAAAAATTGCAAGCCTTGGATAAGGCTTATGCAGAAGGCTTATCCAAAGCCAAACAAAAGAGCTTTGTAACGCAACACGCAGCCTTTAACTATCTCGCCTTGGACTATGGACTCAAACAAGTCGCAATCTCAGGACTTTCTCCAGATGCAGAGCCATCAGCTGCACGTTTGGCAGAATTGACAGAGTACGTCAAGAGAAATAAAATTGCCTACATCTACTTTGAAGAAAATGCTTCACAAGCCCTTGCTAACACACTTTCAAAAGAGGCAGGTGTCAAAACAGATGTCCTCAATCCTTTAGAAAGTCTGACAGAAGAAGATACCAAGGCGGGAGAGAATTATATCTCTATCATGGAGAAAAACCTCAAGGCTTTGAAACAAACAACAGACCAAGAAGGCCCAGCAATCGAGCCTGAAAAAGCAGAGGATACCAAGACAGTCCAAAATGGTTACTTTGAGGATGCAGATGTCAAGGACCGCACCTTGAGTGACTATGTAGGTAACTGGCAATCAGTTTATCCTTTCCTTGAAGATGGCACGTTTGACCAAGTCTTTGACTACAAGGCTAAGTTGACTGGTAAGATGACCCAGGCTGAGTACAAGGCCTACTATACAAAAGGCTATCAGACAGATGTGGCTAAGATTAACATTACTGATAACACTATGGAATTTGTTCAAGGTGGACAAAGTAAGAAATTCACCTACAAGTATGTTGGTAAGAAAATCTTGACTTATAAGAAAGGCAATCGTGGTGTGCGCTTCCTCTTTGAAGCCACAGATGCGGACGCTGGACAATTCAAATATGTTCAGTTTAGTGACCACAATATCGCCCCAGTTAAGGCAGAACATTTCCATATCTTTTTTGGAGGCACAAGCCAAGAAGCCCTCTTTGAAGAAATGGACAACTGGCCAACCTACTATCCAGATAACCTATCTGGACAAGAAATCGCCCAAGAAATGTTGGCGCATTGATGAGAAACCGACTAGTTCATAAGAGCTAGTCGGTTTTTGGGGTACTAGATGGCTAACTTCATTATAGACCTTTTAGAACTAAGGGAACCTAAAAAAATAAATAAAACTCTTGAAATATCGGGGTTTATATGCTAAAATGTAGC
>NZ_JBBJZX010000107.1:0-5870 GCF_038148935.1 Streptococcus pseudopneumoniae
GGTAAAATAAAAAGAATTGCTGTGCTATCAATAGATTTGGGGGATTTTAATATGGTACTGGATAAGGCAAGTTGTGATTTGCTTCAATATTTGATGGATCAAGAAACGTCCAAAACGATTATGGCGATTTCGAAAGATTTGAAAGAGTCAAGAAGGAAAATTTATTATCACATTGACAAAATCAATGCTGCTCTGGGTGACGAGACGCTTCACATCATTAGTATTCCACGAATTGGTATTCACTTAACGGAAGAGCAGAGAGATGCTTGTTGTGAACTATTATCGGAAGTAGATTCGTACGATTATACCATGAGTGCGCATGAACGTATGATGATAATGTTACTATGGATAGGTATTTCTAAAGAACGTATTACGATTGAAAAATTGATGGAGTTAACAGAGGTATCTAGGAATACTGTTCTCAATGATTTGAATAGTATTCGTTATCAACTAACTTTGGAACAATATCAGGTGACCTTGCAAGTGAGCAAGTCACAGGGATACCACCTTCATGCCCACCCTCTTAATAAAATTCAGTATCTTCAATCGCTTCTATATCATATTTTTATGGAAGAGAATGCCACTTTTGTATCTATTTTAGAAGATAAGATGAAAGAGAGGTTAGATGATGAGTGTTTGCTTTCTGTTGAAATGAACCAATTTTTTAAGGAACAGGTTCCTTTAGTTGAACAAGATTTAGGGAAGAAAATAAACCATCATGAAGTAACTTTTATGTTGCAGGTTCTACCTTATTTGCTGTTAAGCTGTCATAATGTTGAACAGTATCAAGAAAGACATCAGGATATAGAGAAAGAATTTTCTTTGATAAGAAAAAGAATAGAGTATCAGGTGTCTAAGAAATTAGGAGAACGGTTGTTTCAAAAGTTTGAAATTTCTTTGTCAGAACTTGAAGTTTCTCTTGTAGCTGTTCTTCTCCTCTCCTATCGTAAAGATTTGGATATTCATGCAGAAAGTGATGATTTTCGGCAATTAAAACTTGCTTTAGAAGAATTTATCTGGTATTTTGAATCACAAATCCGCATGGAGATTGAGAACAAGGATGATTTGTTAAGAAATTTGATGATCCACTGTAAAGCCTTGTTATTTAGAAAGACTTACGGTATTTTTTCTAAAAATCCCCTAACAAAACAAATTCGATCCAAGTATGGAGAATTATTTTTAGTCACTAGAAAATCTGCGGAAATTTTAGAAGGAGCGTGGTTTATTCGGCTAACAGACGATGATATTGCCTATTTGACGATTCATATTGGAGGATTTTTAAAGTATACACCATCGTCTCAAAAAAATATGAAAAAAGTTTATCTCGTTTGTGATGAAGGTGTTGCGGTTTCGAGACTTTTGCTGAAACAATGCAAACTTTATTTTCCAAATGAGCAAATTGGCACTGTATTTACAACAGAACAATTTAAGAGTGTGGAAGATATTGCACAAGTTGATGTAGTGATTACTACTAATGATGATTTGGATAGCAGATTTCCGATTTTAAGAGTTAATCCTATCCTTGAAGCAGAAGATATTTTGAAAATGCTAGACTATCTTAAACACAATATATTTCGTAATGAGAGCAAAAGTTTCAGTGAAAATCTTTCCAGTCTTATTTCGTCTTATATTGTAGACAGCAAGTTGGCTAGTAAGTTCCAAGAAGAGGTTCAAACACTTATAAATCAAGAAATAGTAGTTCAAGCTTTTTTGGAAGATATTTGAAGGACAGTCCAATGATGAACACAAACCTGTGTTTTTCTTGGTCTTTTTTAGTATTTTGAAGGGTGGTATACTAATCTCAAAGATAACAATTATATCCAAAGGAGGCAACATATGCCAAACGTCAAAGAAATTACAAGAGAGTCATGGATTTTAGCTACTTTCCCAGAGTGGGGAACATGGTTGAACGAAGAAATCGAAGAAGAAGTCGTACCTGAAGGCAATTTTGCCATGTGGTGGCTAGGCAACTGTGGTACTTGGATTAAGACACCAGGTGGTGCTAACGTTGTCATGGACCTTTGGTCAAACCGTGGAAAATCAACCAAAAAAGTGAAAGATATGGTTCGTGGACACCAAATGGCAAATATGGCAGGTGTTCGTAAGTTGCAACCAAACTTGCGTGTTCAGCCAATGGTTATCGATCCATTTGCTATCAACGAACTAGACTATTACTTAGTTTCACACTTCCATAGTGATCATATCGACCCATACACAGCTGCAGCAATTCTCAACAATCCTAAGTTAGAGCATGTTAAGTTTATCGGTCCTTACCACTGTGGACGAATCTGGGAAGGATGGGGTGTTCCAAAAGAACGTATCATCGTTGTTAAACCAGGTGACACTATCGAATTAAAAGATATGAAGATTCATGCAGTAGAATCATTTGACCGTACTTGCTTGGTAACTCTCCCAGTGAACGGTGCTGATGAGACAGGCGGTGAACTTGCTGGCTTAGCTGTTACAGATGAAGAAATGGCTCAAAAGGCCGTTAACTATATCTTTGAAACACCAGGTGGAACCATCTATCATGGTGCAGATTCTCACTTCTCAAACTATTTTGCAAAACATGGTAAAGACTTTAAAATTGATGTTGCTTTGAATAACTATGGTGAAAATCCGGTAGGTATCCAAGATAAAATGACATCTATCGACCTTCTTCGTATGGCAGAAAATCTGCGTACCAAAGTCATTATCCCAGTTCACTATGATATCTGGTCTAACTTCATGGCTTCTACTAATGAGATTCTAGAACTTTGGAAAATGAGAAAAGATCGCTTGCAATACGATTTCCATCCATTTATCTGGGAAGTTGGCGGTAAGTACACTTATCCTCAAGATCAACACTTAGTAGAATACCATCATCCACGTGGTTTTGATGATTGTTTTGAACAAGACTCTAACATTCAATTTAAAGCTTTGCTATAATATAAAAATATTCTTTGGAGGTTATCCGTATGTTGCATGATACGGATAATTTTCATATAATAGTAAAATAGAATGTGTGATACAATAATCACCTCAAATAGAAAGGAAATTCTATGTCAAATCTATCTGTTAATGCAATTCGTTTCCTAGGTATTGACGCTATCAACAAAGCCAACTCAGGTCACCCAGGTGTGGTTATGGGAGCGGCTCCGATGGCTTACAGCCTCTTTACAAAACAACTTCGTATCAATCCAGCTCAACCAAACTGGATTAACCGTGACCGCTTTATTCTTTCAGCAGGTCATGGTTCAATGCTCCTTTATGCCCTTCTTCACCTTTCTGGTTTTGAAGATGTCAGCATGGATGAAATCAAGAGCTTCCGTCAATGGGGTTCTAAAACACCAGGTCACCCAGAATTCGGCCATACAGCAGGAATTGATGCTACTACTGGACCTCTAGGTCAAGGGATCTCAACTGCTACTGGTTTTGCCCAAGCAGAACGTTTCTTGGCAGCTAAATATAACCGTGAAGGCTACAATATCTTTGACCACTATACTTACGTTATCTGTGGAGACGGAGACTTGATGGAAGGTGTCTCAAGCGAGGCGGCTTCATACGCAGGCTTGCAAAAACTAGACAAGTTGGTTGTTCTTTATGATTCAAATGACATCAACTTGGATGGTGAGACAAAGGATTCCTTTACAGAAAGTGTTCGTGACCGTTACAATGCCTACGGTTGGCATACAGCCTTGGTTGAAGATGGAACAGACTTAGAAGCTATCCATGCTGCTATCGAAACAGCCAAAGCTTCAGGTAAACCATCTTTGATTGAAGTGAAGACGGTTATTGGATATGGTTCTCCAAACAAACAGGGAACCAATGCTGTACACGGTGCCCCTCTTGGAGCAGATGAAACCGCAGCAACTCGCCAAGCGCTCGGTTGGGACTATGAACCATTTGAAATTCCAGAACAAGTTTATGCTGATTTCAAAGAAAATGTTGCAGACCGTGGCGCATCAGCTTATCAAGCTTGGACAAAATTAGTTGCTGACTATAAAGAAGCGCATCCAGAATTGGCTGCAGAAGTAGAAGCCATCATCGATGGACGTGATCCAGTTGAAGTGACTCCAGCAGACTTCCCAGCCTTAGAAAATGGCTTCTCTCAAGCAACTCGTAATTCAAGTCAGGATGCTTTGAACGTTGTGGCGGCTAAGTTGCCAACTTTCTTGGGTGGATCAGCTGACCTAGCTCACTCAAACATGACTTATATCAAGACTGACGGACTTCAAGACGATGCTAATCGCTTGAACCGTAACATTCAGTTTGGTGTTCGTGAATTTGCAATGGGAACGATCTTGAACGGGATGGCTCTTCATGGTGGACTTCGTGTATACGGTGGAACTTTCTTCGTCTTCTCTGACTATGTGAAGGCAGCTGTCCGCTTGTCAGCCTTGCAAGGTCTTCCTGTGACTTATGTCTTTACCCATGATTCAATCGCAGTTGGGGAAGATGGTCCAACGCATGAACCAGTTGAACATCTAGCAGGTCTTCGTGCTATGCCAAATCTAAATGTTTTCCGCCCAGCAGATGCGCGTGAAACTCAAGCAGCTTGGTACCTTGCAGTGACAAGTGAGAAAACACCAACTGCCCTTGTCTTGACCCGTCAAAACTTGACTGTCGAAGAGGGAACAGACTTTGACAAGGTTGCAAAAGGTGCCTATGTCGTCTATGAAAATGCAGCAGACTTTGATACTATCTTGATTGCAACAGGTTCAGAGGTCAATCTTGCTGTCTCAGCTGCCAAAGAATTGGCTAGTCAAGGAGCAAAAGTCCGCGTAGTCAGCATGCCATCTACAGATGTCTTTGATAAACAAGATGCAGCATACAAGGAAGAAATTCTTCCAAATGCAGTTCGCCGTCGTGTTGCAGTCGAAATGGGTGCAACTCAAAACTGGTACAAATACGTTGGTCTTGATGGCGCCGTTCTCGGTATTGATACCTTCGGAGCCTCTGCCCCAGCACCAAAAGTATTGGCAGAATATGGCTTTACTGTCGAAAATCTTGTAAAAGTCGTTCAAAACTTGAAATAATCCTAAAAATCAGGGCGCAGGCTCTGATTTTTCTTATTAGAAAAGCAAGGTACAATCTTGTAAAAGTAACTGAAATTTGATATAGTAGTCCTATGTAAAAGACAAAGGAGAATATAATGGAATCACAATATACATTTTTAATCATTCTTGTGGCTATGGTGGGCTTGATGTTCTTTACGCAACGCTCTCAAAAGAAACAAGCACAAAAACGTATGGAAAGCTTGAATAAACTACAAAAAGGCTATGAAGTTATTACAATCGGTGGACTTTATGGAACAGTCGATGAAGTAGATACGGAGAAGAAAACAATTGTTCTTGATGTAGATGGAGTTTACTTGACTTTTGAACTAGCTGCTATCAAGACCGTATTACCACTTAAAGAAACAGCTTCACTAGAAGGTGCAATTGAAAAATAAGACGGGATCACGAACTCCCGTTTTTCTATAAAAGAAAGGAAATGGGATGGAAAAACTAGTCTTTGTCTGTCTAGGAAATATTTGCCGTAGTCCTATGGCTGAGTTTGTTATGAAATCAATGACAGATAACTACGAAATCCAAAGTCGAGCGACGTCCTCTTGGGAACATGGCAATCCGATTCATAAGGGAACTCAAGGGATTTTTCGACAATATGAGATTCCTTATGACAAGAACAAGACATCGCTTCAGATTAGTAAGGAAGATTTTGAAGCCTTTGATTATATTATCGGAATGGACGCTTCAAATGTTGCTGACTTACGTCAGATGTGTCCAGCAGGATTGCAAGATAAGATTTACTCATTTGCATCTGAAAGTGTACCAGATCCTTGGTATACAGGAGATTTTGAGGAAACTTATCGGCATGTTCAAGAGGGG
>NZ_JBBJZX010000108.1:0-5624 GCF_038148935.1 Streptococcus pseudopneumoniae
TATTCCTTCTCAGCCAATTCTTTTCCAAGTTGGATGAGGTAATCCTTCAAGTCATCTTTGACTTGTGGATGTTTGAGGGCGTAGTCAATAGATGTTTTCATAAATCCAAACTTATCCCCAACGTCGTAACGAGCTCCTGTAAATTCACGGGCGAAAACACGTTGTGTTTTATTAAGGGTATCAATAGCGTCGGTAAGCTGGATTTCATTTCCAGCGCCAGGAGCTTGCTTTTCGAGGATGTCGAAAATTTCTGGTGTCAGAAGATAGCGACCGATAATTGCTAAATCACTTGGTGCATCTTCGGGAGCTGGTTTTTCAACGAAAGTTTCGACACTGTAGAGACCATTGATTCCTTCTCCTTGAGGAGCAATGACTCCATATGATGAAACGTCTTCGTGTGGTACAGGCATGACAGCAATGGTTGATGCGTGTGTCTTTTCGTAATCATTCATCAGTTGTTTTGTCAAAGGAACGGCGTTCTCATCTGTGATGTCCATAAGGTCATCGCCCAGCATAACAACGAAGGGCTCATTCCCTACAAAAGCTTTGGCTTGTAGGACAGCATCTCCAAGACCACGAGGGTGAGTTTGGCGAATGAAATGGAGGCGCATACCAGTTGCTTCATCTACCAATTTTAACAAATCCGTTTTGCCTTTTTCCTTAAGATTGTATTCAAGCTCAAAGTTTGAGTCAAAGTGGTCCTCAATAGAACGTTTTGACTTACCAGTGACAACTAGAATATCTTCAATACCTGATTTGAGAGCTTCTTCCACGATAAACTGGATAGTTGGTTTGTCTACAATTGGCAACATTTCTTTGGCAAGAGCCTTGGTTGCTGGTAAAAATCGAGTTCCTAGTCCAGCAGCAGGAATGACTGCTTTTCTAACTTTCAGTGCCATAAGAATCCTTTCTTTAGAGGGTTAAGACCACTCATTTTCTGCTTTAAATTCATTGTTCATGATGTCATAAATGGCATCTTTGATATTGGTTCCGTGGTAGATAACTTGGTAAATGGCCTGCGTAATCGGCATATAGACTCCAAGTTCTTGCGCTAGTTCATAGGCTGCTCGAGTCGTTGAAATTCCTTCAATCACCATTCCCATATTGGCTTCGATATCAGCTAGGGATTCTCCACGACCAAGGGCATCTCCGGCTCTCCAGTTACGAGAGTGGATGGAGGTTCCCGTTACGATCAAGTCTCCTACACCAGACAAGCCACTATAGGTCAATGGACTAGCCCCGAGTGCCACCCCTAGGCGGGTAATTTCTGCCAAGCCTCGAGCGATGATGGCTGCCTTGGCATTGTCACCAAATCCCAAACCATGTAAAGCTCCGGCACCGACAGCGATAATATTTTTAAGAGCACCAGCGGTTTCAACTCCAATAACATCCGTATTGGTATAAAGTCGGAAGTAGTGATTACTAAAGAGCTCTTGAACGTATTGAGCTGTTTGTAAATCTTTAGAAGCAGCAGTTATTAAGGTCAGGTCACGCACAATGGTTTCTTCCGCATGACTAGGCCCTGACACAACGACAATCTCACTGCGGAGATGTTCAGGAATTTCTTCTTCAAGAATGGTTGATAATCGTTTATGGCTATCAGGTTCTAATCCCTTTGATGCGTGCATGATGATAGCCTTATGATCCAAGGTTTTTGCAACTTGTTGGGCAACAAGTCGTGTCACTTTTGTTGGGACAACAAACAAAATCGCATCTACATCTTTTAATGCCTCTGCTAAGTCGGTGCAGGCAATGATATTTTCGTCTAGAACGACATCTTTAAAATAGTGCTTGTTAGTATGATAGGTATTAATTTCATTGATTTGCTCGGGAAGATTTCCCCAAATACGTACCTCGTGTCCATTGTCATTTAAGACTTGTGAAAGGGCAGTTCCCCAAGAACCAGGCCCCAAGACGGCGACGGTTTGTTTTTCCATGATTTCCTCCTTAATAGAGTTCTTTCTCTTATTCTATCATATTCTAGGGGATTTTGCACTTGCATTGCTGGGGAGTGGTGGCTTTGTGACTTCAAAAATACACAAAAACCGAGACTCAGTATTAAACTCTTAGTCTTTAGTTAAAGTGAGAAGAAATCTGATAGATAGTTTGATTCAGTATATGCTATAATAGAGGTAAACAACTCAGGAGGTTCTTGTAGGTTGCGAGAGTTTGGCGAAAAAATTAAAAGATTACGTTTGGCTAAAGAAATCAGTCGTTCAGAATTTTGTGGTGATGAGTCTGAATTAAGTATCCGTCAATTAATTAGAATTGAAAATGGAGAATCCAGACCAACACTAACAAAGTTAAAATATATCGCTGAACGTTTGGGGGTTGAAGATTACAAGTTGATGCCAAGTTATATAGAGTTGGATAAGGAATACCTAGAATTGAAGTATTTCTTGATGAGGACTCCTACATACGAAGATGAAACTATCGCCCAAAAGAAAGAGAGTGTTTTTGATAAGATTTTTGAAGAGTATTATGATAGGCTACCTGAGGAAGAAAGATTTATCATAGATGTTTTACAAGCATATGATGATTTTGGTTGGTGGAATGATGATAGCAATTTAGGAATGATTTTACAAGAGTATTTCGATCACATTTTGTTGAAATCAAAATATGAAGTTAACGATATTTTAATCATAAAGCTATTTTTGGTAAGATTAGTACACCAAGATACAATAATAGATGAGATTGAAGTGAATACCTTCTTAGTAATAGCTGATAAAATTTTACAACAAGTTGAGATGTTTGATATTGAATATTCATTTCTAATCAGAGATTCATTACTTTTGTTGTTAGGAATATTTGAAAAAATTGCTAATTACAGTCAATTTGAAGATATTCTTTACAAATTAAATGAAATTACCTCAAAGTCATACGACTATCAGAAAAAACCAATTATTCGACTATGGGAGTGGCGCTATGCATTATTTGTAAAAAAAGATTATCCAGTAGCTGAAAATTATTTTCAAGAAGCAAAAATATTTGCTAGAATGATTGACAATAGTCATTTGATAGAACAGCTAGAAAAACAATGGCAACATGACCTCCAGGATTTTTTTAAAAATAAACATTAGAAAATAAAAAAAGTGACAAAAATGTCATTAGTTAAAAAGACCGAGAGAAAGTTTTCGAAATCATAAAAACGCATGATATCAGGTGTTTAAAAACTTGATATTATGCGTTTTATCATTTAAAGAGTTATTATGTTTTTCCCTTAGATTGGGTTCGTATCTAGTTTCTTTTTATACTAATTGAGTACTCATTAGTAGATAAGTTGTTGAAATTAGTGACATTTATGACCTTGGAGAATGTGTAACATAGAAGTATAATAATCCTGTAGAAAAAATAAGGAGAGAAAATATGTTAGTGCTAGTTGTTGTCGTTTTTTGGATTTATAAATAATAAAGATAGAATGGGAAGGTCTATGTTAGAGCTAAAAAATATTATTAAAAGTTACGGACAAGGGACGTTAAAAAATAATGTTTTAAGAGAAATAAATTTTAAGGTAGTTGAAGGAGAATTTGTATCGATAATGGGACCATCAGGTTCGGGCAAATCGACATTTATCAATATTTTGGGACTGATTGATTCTGAATTTGAAGGAGAATATATATTAGACGGAAAAAGTATTGAGAAGTTAAATGAAAATCAACAAGCAAGTTACCGTAATCGTGATATTGGATTTGTTTTTCAACAATTTCATCTTATTGATGAATATACTGTTAAAGAAAATATTTTATTATCATTTCTATATTCTGATCAACAGCCAGATATAGAATACATTGATAGTTTATTACAAGACTTGGGACTTATAGATAAGATGAATGAGTACCCAAGTCATTTATCAGGTGGGCAGAAGCAACGAGTCGCTTTAATTAGAGCTCTTGCTCATAAACCTAGATTTCTTATAGCAGATGAACCTACAGGTGCATTAGATGAGAAAAATAGGAATGAGATATTGCAAATCCTACAAAATTTGAATCATTCTGGAACGACAATTATTGTAGTAACTCACGATGAGTTTGTTGCCAGTCATTGTAGAACAAGGTATCGAATGAAAAATGGGTATCTAACACTTGAGGGAGAAGGATTACATGAAGTTTAAAAAGCTGTTAATAGATACTTTAAAGCTGTTAAAGAGGAATAAAAGACAGAGTATTCTGACATCCCTAGCCATCACAGTGGCAACATTTGTTTTATTAGTAATACTATCAAGTTCTTCCTATACAACTTCTACATTAGGAAATGATTTAAAGATAGAAGAAGACACAGCAACAATGACTTATACTCCTCAAAATATGTTGGATATTAGAGGGTTTACACAGGAAGATAAACAATTGGTTGAGCAAACTATTGGAAAACATGCAAGACTTTCTTCCAGCTCTTATGCTTTGTATGTTGAAACGTATTTTAATGATTCTAAGCAGAATCTTAGTTTTCGAACATTGGGCGATTTGAATAAGAATGGTTTAGTTATGCCTGCTTTATTAAAAGGAAGATCCTTAGAGGAACTAGATGGCGGTGTAGCTATTAGCGATAAGGCTCTCATGTCATTGACTCGAAAGGAAAATATTGAAACTTTTTTAGGAGAGACTATCAATATATCTGGAAAAGAATATCCAATTCAGGCAATATATTATGGATCAGCTGTTAATGAAAGATTACCTTCTTTATTGGTTACCAATGAAATCAAAGAGTTACTTTTAGGAAAAAAGGAATATTTTGATGAGTTAGTGGTAGAAACTAATCAGTTGGAGAATATAAATAAGGCTTTATCTGCTTTAGATACTTATGGAACATTCCGCAAGGAAGGAACTTATGGATATATAGATAATAGAAGGGTATATGAGGAAACAAAGGCCCAAGCTACTACAATATTAAATTTCATTGCACTTTTATCAAGTATTTCAATTTTTGTAGCTGGTTTTGGGGTTATGAATGCTATGTTGTCTTCTGTTAGCGAACGTAGCAAGGAGATAGCGATTCGTCGAGCTTTGGGAGCTAAAAAATCTGATATTTATCAATCATATATGATGGAGGGGACTCTTTTATCGCTTATGGGAGCTATAGCTGGTATTGGAGTAGCGACATTATTTGTTGTTTTAATGAACATGAGTGGTTTTGTTACGACATTAACTCTGGATCATATTCTGATTACTCTATGCACAACGGGTGTATTTGGAATTGTATTTAGTATTATGCCTGCAATGGTTGCAGCAAATAAAAATGTTATTGAAGGTCTAAGGTAATGATGGATGTGAATTTAAAGGAGGTAGAATGAGATTTACAAAAATAGATAGAGTATTTTCTCTATTGCTAATTGTGGAATTTACAATATGTTTTTTTACACTAGATAATTTTAATCTTTTTCAATTTATGCTGTTTGTACAAATTATACCGTCAATATTGTTAGCTTTGTTATCGGGAAGTATTTCTTCTAGGAGTAAGCATAGTTGGGTGCTATTAACTATTTTTGGAATAATCTATGCTTTAATGATGTTTGGAATTTTCAGGGTTACTCCTATGACGCTTATAGAACAAAATACGATTCAATCTGAAACTTCCGTATTTACATTCAATAGAAATTTACAGTTAGGAACTTATTTTGGATTTTTCTT
>NZ_JBBJZX010000109.1:0-5534 GCF_038148935.1 Streptococcus pseudopneumoniae
TCCTAGTTTGCTCTTTGATTTTCCTTGAGTATAAAACAAGCAAATTAGCAAGAAACCCATGACAAAATAATAATATTGACACGGGTTATAGTTTCAAAAATAATTTCAATTTACCTGACTAGCAATCTGTAGGAGTGCCTTTTCAAAAAGGAAACCTTTTTCATAAAGACCTGTCTTAATCTGATAGTCTGTCTCAATCAAATAGGAAATAGCTTGCTTCAAAAAGCTCAAGGAAAGTCCTCTTGAATCTCTCAGCGCAAACTTGATTTGATAGGGATTAGGATTGCGTCCGAGAAAACTTCCTAGACTATTTGCAATCTGAGATTCTGTTTGCCCAGACTCCGCCAAAATCTTCACCTGAGTAAAAGTCCGAAATTGTCCTAGCATGACTGCAATCAGTTTGATTTCATCTTCACCTTGCAAGGTCAAGTCTCTAACCAAGTCACGCGCCTGATCCATCTTTTTAGTCAGAATAAACTGAGTTAAGTCAAAGATATTGTCCTGCAAGGTCTTGGGAATAGCGTTGACAATATCCTCTTCTTCGATAACAGAATCTGCCTTATAGGACTGTAAAAAGAGGAGATTTTTCTGAATTTCGCTAAATTGAAAACCAGATTTGATAAGGAGATTTTCAGAAGAATTATTGGCAAACTGCAGACCTTGTTTCTGGCTCCACTTTTGGAAATACTGGCGCAATTCTTGTTCTTTGGCTTCTACTGCGTCAAAAACCTTGGCATCACGCTTCAGTAATTTAACCAACCGTCTTTTACTATCCAGTTTTCCTTCCGCAAAGATCAACAACTTGGTTGTTGGCGAAGGATTGTCAAGGTATTCCTCAAACGACTTAAGCTCATCATCTGTTAAAAAGCGTTTCTTGGCTGTTGTCATATCAACAAAATGATCCAATATCACGATTTTCTCATCCGCAAAGAAAGGAAGGCTGACTAACTCCAGTTCCACATCCTTGTAAACTACTTCTTTCATATCAAAGTAGGCAAAGTTGAGGTCGGCAGAATCATAGCCAATCTGTTTCAATACTTGACTCTTCATCACTTCAAACTGACCCTGATCTGTCCCTGTAAATAGGCTTAGACTAGGTAAATTTGATAAAGTCAACTTCTGACTTTCTTCAATGGCTAGCATCTTCTCTCCTTTCTTCTGATTTTTTAATGAATTTAATCAATATAGCGCAATTCCCCACGGAAATCTTCTAAGCTCTCGTACCCTTTTTCCGCCATGATAGCTTTTAGTTCATTGGTAATACGTTCGAAAGCACCGACGCCTTCTTTGTGAAGGGTGGTTCCCACCTGTACCATACTGGCACCACAGAGGATGTGTTCAAAGGCATCACGACCAGTCAGAACTCCTCCTGTTCCGATGATTTGGATTTGAGGGTTTAAGCGTTGATAAAAGGCGTGAACATTAGCTAGAGCAGTCGGTTTGATATACTCCCCACCAATCCCACCGAAACCATTTTTAGGGCGAATAACGACAGATTCATCTTCTATATACAGTCCGTTTCCGATTGAGTTGACGCAGTTGACAAACTTGAGCGGATACTTGTTAAAAATAGCTGCCGCTTGGTCAAAGTGAACAATATCAAAATAAGGTGGAAGCTTAATTCCAAGAGGTTTTGTAAAGTAAGCAAATACTTCTGCCAAAATCCGGTCTGTTGTCTCAAAATCATAGGCAATCTGAGGTTTTCCTGGAACATTTGGACAGGAGAGGTTTAGCTCAGTCAGACCACGAAAATCACTCTCTTGGACTTTTTTCAAAATAGTATGGGTTTCCTCTGGAGACATGCCAACTAGAGATAAAAAGAAAGTTCGGTTCGGCTCTTTTTCCTGCAAGTCCAAAAGATAGTTCAAATAATAGTCTAAGCCCTTATTCGGCAAGCCCATAGAGTTGATAGAACCAAGTGGGACATCTTGATAGCGTGGCTCAGGATTTCCCTGACGGAAGTCCAAGGTTGCTGTCTTAGTGACAAAGGTTCCTGCCGCTGAGTTTTTAACCCCTTCTAGCTCCTCTATCGTCATACAAGCCACACCTGCTGCATTCATCAAGCAATTATCAAACTCAAAACCAGCAATTTGTGTTTTCGTTGATACCATGATTCTAATCCTCCAGATTCCTTTTATTGCTAATATTATACCACAGTTTTAATTCTAGGTTTACTAGATTCTATGGTTCTATCTATTTATTCGGAAAAGAAAGTCTAGTGCAGAAGTCATGCTATGGAAACAGCTAGTGTATTGGAAGTTTGAACAAGGTTTGGGTAACAGACTTTTGAATGAAGTCCAAGCAACAAGGAGAAATCTCAACCATGAGTCCATTCCATGACTCTGTTGCTCTAGAAAACCTTGCAATAGTCAAGTGATAACGAATAAAACTTTGGATTGAAATATCCCCATGATTATCTATTACGAGGAGAAATCTCAACCATTATCATTTTTAAAGAAATACATGTAAATCTCTACTTTCGCAAAATGGATTTTCAGAACAGTATCCCAGTATAGTTAAAAACCATAAAAAAGAGGGAGATTCCCTCTTTCTTCAATTCATTTATTTGACTGCTTCTTTCAAAGCGTTTACCTTGTCCAAGCGTTCCCATGGAAGGTCAATATCTGTACGTCCCATGTGTCCATAAGCTGCTGTTTGACGGTAAATTGGACGCTTAAGATCCAGCATTTGGATAATTCCTGCAGGGCGAAGGTCAAATATTTGACGAGCTGCTTTTTCAAGCTTACTTTCAGCTACTGTTCCTGTACCGAAGGTATCGATACGAACAGAAACAGGCTGGGCAACACCGATAGCGTAAGCCAATTGTACTTCCGCCTTCTTAGCAAGACCCGCTGCAACAATATTCTTGGCAATATAGCGAGCCGCGTATGACGCAGAACGGTCAACTTTTGTCGCATCCTTACCAGAGAAGGCACCGCCACCATGACGAGAGTAGCCACCATAGGTATCCACGATAATCTTACGACCAGTCAAACCTGAGTCTCCTTGAGGTCCGCCGATTACAAAACGACCAGTAGGATTGATGAAGAATTTTGTTTGCTCATCCAAGTAAGAGGCTGGAATAACTTCTTTGATAATCTTGTTAATAACATCATTGTGAATTTGTTCGTTGCTGACTTCTGGATCGTGCTGAGTTGAAATAACAACTGTGTCCACACGTACTGGACGGTCATTTTCATCGTACTCAACCGTAACTTGTGATTTAGCATCTGGGCGAAGATAGCTAATTTCACCAGACTTACGAAGTTCTGCCAGACGACGAACCAATTTATGACTGAGTGAAATTGGCAATGGCATCAGCTCTTCTGTTTCATCCACTGCAAATCCAAACATGAGCCCTTGGTCTCCAGCACCAATCAAGTCAAGTGGGTCTTGATCAGCATTTCCACGGACCTCCAAGGCTTCGTTAACACCTTGAGCAATATCTGGTGACTGCTCAACAAGTGACGGATGGACTCCCACAGTCTCAGCAGAAAAACCATACTCTGTATTGGTGTAACCAATCTCTGCAATGGTATCACGAACCACACGGTTGATATCCACATAGGCATTTGTAGATATTTCACCAAAAACATGGACGGAACCAGTATATACAGCTGTCTCAGCAGCAACGTGCGCCTCTGGATCCTTGGCTAAAATAGCATCCAAAATCGCATCTGAAATTTGGTCTGCAATCTTATCTGGATGCCCCTCAGATACAGATTCAGACGTGAATAATTTACGTTCTGACATAAAAATGTCCCCCCTTAAAAATAGTGTTATAGAGTTACAAAGTACTGGTAGGTATTTCCATTATCTAAGAGTTACGACGCGAAAGAAATAAAAACAATACTTTTTTATTTCTGAAACTAGTAAGGCGCATAGGGTGACCACCTTATAGCGGCAACCGTAGAATGACGAGCGACTACTTTGGAGCCGTCAGTCTTTGCGAGTTGCGACTCGCAAGAAAAAATAGAAATGCCTACCATCTTATCGGGACTATATAACTTTATCATTATACCATTTTTTAGCGCAATTTGCAGTCTTTAATGTGATATTTCGGTTTAGATAGTTCGTTCTCATAAAACAAAAAGTTGGAGTTCAGTACTCCAACAATTTCTATTAAAATGTTTGGCGTTTAGCTTTACGCTCTGCACGACCTCGAGCGCGATTTTCAGCACGCTTGGTTTTGCGGCGCTTTTCATCAACCGCCCATTGAATTTTCTTCTTATAACCCGGTTTGACTTTTTTCTTTTTCTTTTTGACCAGACCAATCATTTCAATATCAAGCTTATCTTGCTTCTTCTCACGATTAGCACGACGATCACGGTCATAGGTATCTTGAAATTCCCCGTCTTTGACCATCTTAGGAGTAAACTTGATTCCCAATTTCTCCAACTCACGGATATCCGAGTCATCGCTTGGCTGATAAAGGGTAATAGCTGTACCAGCTAGGCCATTGCGTCCAGTACGACCAACACGGTGCACAAAGAAAGATAAGTCTTGCGGAATGGCATCATTGATGACATGGCTAACACCTTCAATGTCAATCCCACGCGCCGCCAAGTCTGTTGCGACAATGTACTCAAAATCCAGATTTTTCACCTGATTCATGATTCGCTTGCGCTCACGAGGAGCAATATCTCCATGAATCTTCGCTACCTTCAATCCTTGAGCAGTCAGATATGAATGTAATTCATCAGCACGTGTCTTAGTGTTGACAAAAATCATTGCCAAATAAGGCTGCATCAACTGAGTCAATTGATAAATTTGAGCATTCTTGTCACGTCCCTTAGTAGAAATCAACCAATTATCAATGGTATCAGAAATGACCGTTTTGGTCTTGATTTTCTCCATGACAGGATTTGACAAGTATTTTTTCAAGAATGGTTGCAACTTTTGTGGAATAGTCGCTGAGAAGACCATGAATTGCAGGTCCTTTGGAAGACTGCCAGCAATCTTATCAACAGTTTCCAAGAATCCCATATCCAAGGTCATATCTGCCTCATCGACCACAAAGGTCTTAGCCTTGTGAATAGCTAGGTCACCAGACTTAACTAAGTCATAAATACGGCCAGGCGTTCCGATAACAATATGAGGCTGCTTACTTGCCAATTTCTCAATCTGGCGAGCCTTATCTGTCCCCCCCACATAATTAACCACACGAACTTCCACTTCTGAGTGGGCTGCAATCTGACGAGCTGCTTGGTAAATTTGAGTAGCTAATTCACGACTCGGTGCAGTAATGACTGCTTGAACACTATCGCTGGCTTCATCTAATTGCTGGAAAATCGGCAATAGGAAAGTGTGAGTCTTACCCGAACCTGTTTTTGATTCTCCAACCAAATCTCGGCCTGACAGGACAATGGGAATCAACTTATCTTGTACCTCTGTTGGAGTTGTAAATTTCAACTCCTGCAGGGCTTCTCTAATATAGTTTTTAAATTGAAATTTCGTAAATGACATAATATCCTCGATTCTATCTATCTTACCAATTATACCATATTTTATTCCATTTCAGTAGCCTCACTTAT
>NZ_JBBJZX010000110.1:0-5493 GCF_038148935.1 Streptococcus pseudopneumoniae
CCTTGCCGTACTCAAGTACAGCCTGCGCCTAGCTTCCTAGTTTGCTCTTTGATTTTCATTGAGTACTATACTATTTCAAGGAGGAAGAATGAAAAGTTCATCATTTAAAGTAATAGAGACAGGATTTTCTTTTAGAAAGTCGGTTAAAAAGGTTGTTCCTTTTTTAGTAGTAGGATTGATGCTAGCAGCGGGTGATAGTGTCTATGCCTATTCTGGCGGAAATGGATCGATTGCGCGTGGGGATGATTATCCTGTTTATTATAAAAATGGGAGCCAGGAGATTGATCAGTGGCGCATGTATTCTCGTCAGTGTACTTCTTTTGCAGCCTTTCGTTTGAGTAATGTCAATGGTTTTGAGATTCCAAGGGCTTATGGAAATGCGAATGAATGGGGCTATCGTGCTCGTCGTGAAGGCTATCGTGTAGATAATACACCGACGATTGGCTCCATTGCTTGGTCTACTGCAGGAACTTATGGGCATGTTGCCTGGGTGTCAAATGTAATGGGAGATCAGATTGAGATCGAGGAATATAACTATGGTTATACAGAAGCCTATAATAAACGAAGTATAAAAGCAAATACGATGACAGGATTTATTCATTTTAAAGATTTGGCTGGGGGTAATATAGTAAGTAGTGGCAAAGTATTCAATAGTCAACCTTCTTCTACAGGAGGAACTCATTATTTTAAGAATAAGGCAGCCATAAAAAATCAACCTTTAGTTAGTGCAACTTCAATTGCATATTATTCTTCAGGTGAGAGTGTTCATTATGATCAGGTACTTGAAAAAGATGGGTACAAGTGGTTGAGTTATATATCTTATAACGGAAGCTATCGTTATGTTCAATTGGAGGCTGTGAATAAAAATCCTCTAGGTAATTCTGTTCTTTCTTCAACAGGAGGAACACATTATTTCAAGTTTAAGTCTGCTATCAAAAATCAGCCACTAGCTAGCGCAACTGCGATTGATTACTATTATCCTGGGGAGAAGGTTCATTATGATCAAATTCTCGAAAAAGATGGATACAAGTGGTTGAGTTATACAGCTTATAACGGAAGTCGTCGCTATATACAGCTAGAGGGAGTGACTTCTTCACAAAATTATCAGAACCAATCAGGAAACATCTCTAGCT
Source organism: Streptococcus pseudopneumoniae (assembly GCF_038148935.1). Classification (GTDB taxonomy): domain Bacteria; phylum Bacillota; class Bacilli; order Lactobacillales; family Streptococcaceae; genus Streptococcus; species Streptococcus pseudopneumoniae_U. The sequence goes on from NZ_JBBJZX010000110.1 coordinate 1,134, forward strand.
ATGGATCCAATAGTAGTTCAACTGTTGGTTGGAAGAAAATAAATGGTAGTTGGTATCATTTCAAATCAAATGGCTCTAAATCAACAGGCTGGTTGAAGGATGGTTCTAGTTGGTATTATTTGAAATCATCTGGTGAAATGCAGACAGGCTGGTTAAAGGAAAATGGCTCGTGGTATTATCTGGATAGTTCAGGGGCAATGAAAACAGGCTGGTATCAAGTTTCTGGTAAGTGGTATTATTCTTACTCTTCAGGTGTCTTAGCTGTTAATACGACGGTGGATGGCTACAGAGTAAACAGTGATGGAGAACGAGTATAGAAAATTGGAGTAGGAAATTTTTCCTGCTCTTTTCTGTAAGCAGTTTCCTTGACATTTTTTGTATTTTGCGCTATCATATGTCCATATAATATATGGGAGTCTGTGTACAGTCTGAGAGGAAGTGTTAAACTTCGACCGCACCTGATCTGGGTAATGCCAGCGTAGGGAACGATACTTAGTCTATTTTGCACCTTTTCCATATATGGTAAAGGTTTTTCTTTTTGTCAAAGGAAAACGAGAAGAGGAGGTTTTTATGAAAGCAAGCATTGCCTTGCAAGTTTTACCCTTGGCACAGGGGATTGATCGGATTGCTGTTATCGATCAGGTCATTGCTTATCTACAAGCTCAAGAAGTGACCATGGTGGTGACACCATTTGAAACGGTCTTGGAAGGGGAGTTTGATGAGCTCATGCGCATTCTCAAAGAAGCGCTGGAAGTGGCAGGGCAGGAGGCAGATAATGTCTTTGCCAATGTCAAAATAAATGTAGGAGAGATTTTAAGTATTGATGAGAAACTTGAAAAGTATACTGAGACGACACATTAGTCTATTGGGCTTTCTGGGAGTCTTGTCAATCTGGCAGTTAGCAGGTTTGCTTAAACTTCTCCCCAAGTTTATCCTGCCGACACCTCTTGAAATTCTCCAGTCCTTTGTTCGTGACAGAGAATTTCTCTGGCACCATAGCTGGGCCACCTTGAGAGTGGCTTTACTGGGGTTGGTTCTAGGAGTTTTGATTGCCTGTCTCATGGCTGTACTTATGGATAGTTTGACTTGGCTCAATGACCTGATTTACCCTATGATGGTGGTCGTGCAGACTATCCCGACCATTGCCATAGCTCCTATCTTGGTCTTGTGGCTAGGTTATGGGATTCTGCCCAAGATTGTCTTGATTATTTTGACGACAACCTTTCCTATCATCGTCAGTATTTTGGACGGTTTTAGGCATTGTGACAAGGATATGCTGACCTTGTTTAGTCTGATGCGGGCCAAACCTTGGCAAATCCTGTGGCATTTTAAAATCCCAGTCAGTCTGCCTTACTTTTATGCAGGTCTGAGGGTCAGTGTCTCCTACGCCTTTATCACAACAGTGGTATCTGAGTGGTTGGGAGGCTTTGAAGGACTAGGTGTCTACATGATTCAGTCCAAGAAACTGTTTCAGTATGATACCATGTTTGCTATTATTATTCTGGTATCGATTATCAGTCTTCTCGGTATGAAGCTGGTTGATGTCAGTGAAAAATATGTTATTAAATGGAAACGTTCATAAGAATAAGAATGTTTCTGAAAAAGAAAAGAGGAAATCAAAATGAAGAAAACATGGAAAGTGTTTTTAACGCTTGTGACAGCTCTTGTAGCTGTTGTGCTTGTGGCCTGTGGCCAAGGAACTGCTTCTAAGGACAACAAAGAAGCAGAACTCAAGAAGATCGACTTTATCCTAGACTGGACACCAAATACTAACCACACAGGACTTTATGTTGCCAAGGAAAAAGGTTATTTCAAAGAAGCTGGAGTGGATGTTGATTTGAAATTGCCACCAGAAGAAAGCTCATCTGACTTGGTTATCAATGGTAAGGCACCATTTGCAGTGTATTTCCAAGACTACATGGCTAAAAAATTGGAAAAAGGAGCAGGAATCACTGCCGTTGCAGCTATTGTTGAACACAATACATCAGGAATCATCTCACGTAAATCTGACAATGTAAGCAGTCCAAAAGACTTAGTTGGTAAGAAATACGGGACTTGGAATGACCCAACTGAACTTGCTATGTTGAAAACCTTGGTAGAATCACAAGGTGGGGACTTTGAGAAGGTAGAAAAAGTACCAAATAACGACTCAAACTCTATCACACCTATTGCCAATGGTGTCTTTGACACTGCTTGGATCTACTATGGATGGGATGGTATCCTTGCTAAATCTCAAGGTGTAGATGCTAACTTCATGTATTTGAAAGACTATGTCAAGGAGTTTGACTACTATTCACCAGTTATCATCGCAAACAACGACTATCTGAAAGATAACAAAGAAGAAGCTCGTAAAGTCATCCAAGCCATCAAAAAAGGTTACCAATATGCTATGGAGCATCCAGAAGAAGCGGCTGATATCCTCATCAAGAATGCACCTGAACTTCAGGAAAAACGTGACTTTGTCATCGAATCTCAAAAATACTTGTCAAAAGAATACGCAAGCGACAAGGAAAAATGGGGTCAATTTGATGCAACTCGCTGGAATGCCTTCTACAAATGGGATAAAGAAAATGGTATCCTTAAAGAAGACTTGACAGACAAAGGCTTCACCAACGAATTTGTGAAATAATGACAGAAATTAGACTAGAACACGTCAGTTATGCCTATGGTCAAGAGAGGATTTTAGAGGACATCAACCTGCAGGTGACTTCAGGAGAAGTGGTTTCCATCCTAGGCCCAAGTGGTGTTGGTAAGACTACGCTTTTCAACTTAATCGCTGGGATTTTAGAAGTTCAGTCAGGGAGAATTGTCCTTGATGGGGAGGAGAATCCCAAGGGGCGCGTGAGTTATATGTTGCAAAAGGATCTGCTCTTGGAGCACAAGACGGTGCTTGGTAATATCATTCTTCCTCTCTTGATTCAAAAAGTGGATAAGGCGGAAGCCATTGCCCGCGCGGATGAAATTCTTGCGACCTTCCAGTTGACAGCTGTAAGAGATAAATACCCTCATGAACTCAGTGGTGGGATGCGTCAGCGTGTAGCCTTGCTTCGAACTTACCTTTTTGGGCACAAGCTCTTTCTCTTGGATGAGGCCTTTAGCGCTTTGGATGAGATGACCAAGATGGAACTCCATGCTTGGTATCTTGAAATTCACAAGCAGTTGCAGCTAACAACCTTGATTATTACTCACAGTATCGAGGAGGCCCTTAATCTCAGCGACCGCATCTATATCTTAAAAAATCGCCCTGGGCAGATTGTTTCAGAAATTAAACTAGATTGGTCTGAAGACGAGGACAAGGAAGTCCAAAAGATTGCCTACAAACGTCAAATCTTGGCAGAATTAGGCTTAGATAAGTAGAAAAATAGGGAGTTGGTGAAGATTATCCTTTACCAGCGCCCTTTTTCTTTTAAAAATGAGAAAATTTCGGTATAATAGTCAAAGATAGTCAAGGTTTAAAGAGAGAGGTGGGTTTGTAATGAGATTTAAAAATACATCGGATCATATTGAGGCCTACATCAAGGCGATTTTAGATCAATCTGGTATTGTGGAGTTGCAACGGAGTCAGTTGGCAGATACCTTCCAGGTTGTTCCTAGTCAAATTAACTATGTGATCAAGACACGCTTTACGGAAAGTAGAGGCTACTTGGTTGAAAGTAAGCGTGGTGGCGGAGGCTATATTCGTATAGGACGGATTGAGTTTTCTAGTCATCATGAAATGCTCAGGGAGCTGCTTTACTCGATTGGTGAGCGAGTCAGTCAAGAAATTTATGAAGATATTCTCCAGCTTTTGGTTGAGCAGGAATTGGTGACCAAGCAGGAGATGAATTTGCTGGTAGCAGTAGCTTTGGATCGCGTTCTAGGAGAAGAAGCTCCAGTTGTTCGTGCTAATATGCTACGACAGGTCATACAAGAGGTAGATAGAAAAGGGAAGTAAGATGAACTATTCAAAAGCATTGAATGAATGTATCGAAAGTGCCTACATGGTGGCTGGCCATTTTGGAGCTCATTATCTAGAGTCTTGGCACTTGTTGATTGCCATGTCCAATCACAGTTATAGTGTGGCAGGGGCAACTTTAAATGATTATCCATATGAGATGGACCGTTTAGAAGAAGTCGCTTTGGAACTGACTGAAACGGACTATAGCCAGGATGAAATCTTTACGGAATTGCCGTTTTCTCATCGTTTGCAGGTCCTTCTTGATGAAGCAGAGTATGTAGCGTCAGTGGTCCATGCTAAGGTGCTAGGGACGGAGCACGTCCTTTATGCGATTTTGCATGATGGAAATGCCTTGGCGACTCGTATCTTGGAGAGGGCTGGTTTTTCTTATGAAGACAAGAAAGATCAGGTTAAGATTGCTGC
>NZ_JBBJZX010000111.1:0-5482 GCF_038148935.1 Streptococcus pseudopneumoniae
AAACTGACGAAGTCAGTCACATATATAATCCAAGGTGACGTTGACGCGGTTTGAAGATATTTTCGAAGAGTATAATTCTTTATCTATAACAAAACGCATACTATCAGGCTTTTAAAACTTGATAATATGCGTTTTTTGATTATTAAAATTAATAGATAAACATGGCATCGCCAAAACTGAAGAAGCGGTAGTGTTCTTGGATGGCATGGTGGTAGGCATCTAAGACTAATTCACGGCCAGCAAAGGCAGAAACCAACATGACCAGAGTTGATTTTGGCAGGTGGAAATTGGTTGAAAAGGCATCTACAACCTTCCATTGGTATCCAGGTTTGATAAAGATATTAGTCCAGCCAGAATCTGCCTGAATTTGCCCATCAAACTTGGAACCAATAGTTTCCAAGGTGCGGATAGAAGTGGTTCCGACAGCGATGACGCGACCACCATTTTCCTTAACAGAGCGAAGGGTGGCAGCAGCTTCCTCAGAAAGTTGGTAGAATTCTGAGTGCATTTCGTGTTCGTCCAGATTGTCAACTGAAACGGGTCTAAAGGTTCCGAGTCCGACATGGAGAGTCAGATAGACCAGATGGACCCCCTTGGCTTGGATTTCTGCCAGTAATTCTTTGGTGAAGTGAAGACCAGCAGTCGGTGCTGCAGCAGAGCCACTTTCTTTAGCGTAGACGGTTTGATAACGTTCACGGTCATCCAATTTTTCGTGGATATAAGGTGGTAGAGGCATTTCTCCCAGACTTTCCAAGACTTCTAGGAAAATTCCTTGGTACTCAAAGCGGACAATACGGCCCCCGTGGGTCAATTCTTCTGTAACGACAGCGCTGAGGCGACCATCACCAAAGCTGACACGAGTACCAACCTTGAGGCGTTTGGCAGGTTTAGCCAGCACTTCCCACTCATCTCCAGCAGTATTTTTGAGCAGGAGAAGTTCCACATGGCCTCCTGTCTCCTCTTTTTGCCCATAGAGGCGGGCAGGGAGAACGCGAGTGTCGTTCATAACAAGGGCATCACCAGGTTCCAGCATATCAATAATGGAGTGGAAGTGTTTATCCTGCATTTCTCCTGTCCCGCGATTGACGATAAGGAGTTTAGAGGCATCTCGTTTTTCAAGGGGTGTTTGGGCAATCAATTCCTCTGGCAAGTGGAAATCAAAATCAGCTGTATTCATATATCTGTTCATTCTTTCTAAGTTCTAATCCTATCCATTATAACATGTTTCAAGTTTGGACGCTCTTTTTTTAGAAATTAAATCGTTTTCACTTGACAAAAATTGGTCTATACCATATAATGAATATAGATAGAAATGGAGGATGAAAAGATGAAAGTCATTAAAGTTGAAAACCAAGTCGAAGGTGGAAAAGTTGCGTTTGAGATTTTGAAGGAAAAATTGGCTAATGGTGCTCAAACTCTAGGACTTGCGACAGGAAGTAGCCCACTTGAATTTTACAAGGAAATTGTTGATAGCGACCTTGATTTTTCAAATCTAACCAGTGTCAACCTTGATGAGTATGTAGGGCTTGATGGGGACAACCTACAGTCTTATCGTTACTTCATGCAAGAAAACTTGTTTAACCAAAAACCATTTAAAGAAAGTTTCTTGCCTCGTGGGGTTAAGGATCATGCTGAAGCTGAAGTTGAACGCTACAACCAAATTTTGGCTGACCATCCAGTTGATCTGCAAATCTTGGGAATTGGTCGCAATGGGCATATTGGATTTAATGAGCCTGGTACTCCATTTGATAGTCAAACACACCTTGTAGAGCTTGACCAGTCTACTATTGAAGCCAATGCTCGCTTCTTTGACAAGATTGAAGATGTTCCAACCCAAGCCATTTCAATGGGGATTAAAAACATCTTGGATGCCAAGTCTATTATTCTCTTTGCTTACGGTGAGTCGAAAGCAGAAGCCATTGCTGGAACAGTGTCAGGTCCAGTGACTGAGAATCTACCTGCAAGTAGCCTCCAAAATCACCCTGATGTAACCATCATCGCAGATGCAGAAGCTCTTAGCTTACTTGAAAAATAAAAAGCAATGTTCTATTGAACGCTTTCAACTCTTGTAAAATGTAAGAAAAAATCAAAATTAAACCGCATTTTTGCTTGACAATTATTCCTTTTACGTGTAGAATAAAATAGATATTGAACTTGAAGGGAGTGAAAAAAATGTCTAAAACAGTAGTACGTAAGAATGAATCTCTTGACGACGCACTTCGTCGTTTCAAACGTGCGGTTACTAAAGCTGGTACTCTTCAAGAAACACGCAAACGTGAATTCTATGAAAAACCTTCTGTAAAACGTAAACGTAAATCAGAAGCAGCTCGTAAACGTAAAAAATTCTAATTAGAACTGAAAGGCTGGAGAAATCTAGTCTTTTTTCTTTTAATACTCTTCGAAAATCAAATTCAAACCACGTCAACGTCGCCTTGCCGTAGATATGGTTACTGACTTCGTCAGTTCTATCTGCAACCTCAAAACAATGTTTTGAGCTGACTTCGTCAGTCTTATCTACAACCTCAAAGCAGTGCTTTGAGCAACCTGCGGCTAGTTTCCTAGTTTGCTCTTTGATTTTCATTGAGTATAAATAAATACTATAAAGCCTGCAAAAATCTGAAACTTCCTCCCACAATTTGATATAATAGTAAAAAGAACTCGATTGAAGGAGGAAATGATGTCGGTTTTAGTAAAAGAAGTGATTGAAAAGCTTAGACTAGACATTGTCTATGGCGAACCAGAATTGCTTGAAAAGGAAATCAATACAGCGGATATTACGCGACCTGGTCTTGAAATGACAGGCTATTTTGACTATTATACGCCAGAGCGGATTCAACTTTTGGGGATGAAGGAGTGGTCATATCTGATCAGCATGCCTTCTAATAGCCGTTATGAAGTTTTGAAAAAAATGTTTCTACCTGAGACACCAGCGGTCATTGTTGCCCGTGGTTTGGTGGTTCCAGAGGAAATGTTAAAGGCAGCCAGAGAATGTAAGATTGCTATTTTAACCAGCCGTACGGCTACTAGTCGTTTGTCTGGAGAGTTATCTAGTTATCTGGATTCACGTTTGGCAGAACGGACCAGTGTGCACGGTGTCTTGATGGATATCTATGGGATGGGCGTCTTGATTCAGGGAGATAGTGGAATTGGTAAGAGCGAGACAGGTCTGGAGCTTGTCAAACGTGGCCACCGCTTGGTAGCCGATGACCGTGTCGATATCTTTGCCAAGGATGAGATTACTCTCTGGGGTGAACCAGCTGAAATTTTGAAACACTTGATTGAAATTCGTGGAGTTGGGATTATCGATGTTATGAGTCTCTACGGTGCCAGTGCTGTCAAGGATTCTTCACAGGTTCAGCTTGCTGTCTATTTGGAAAATTACGATACGCATAAGACCTTTGATCGTCTGGGAAACAATGCAGAGGAACTTGAAATTTCTGGCGTAGCCATTCCTCGTATCCGTATCCCAGTTAAAACAGGTCGTAATATCTCTGTCGTGATTGAGGCAGCTGCCATGAATTATCGTGCCAAGGAAATGGGCTTTGATGCGACGCGTTTGTTCGAAGAACGCTTGACAAATCTCATCGCTCGAAATGAGGTGCAAAATGCTTGATCCAATTGCTATTCAACTAGGACCCCTAGCCATTCGTTGGTATGCCTTGTGTATTGTGACAGGCTTGATTCTTGCGGTTTATTTGACCATGAAAGAAGCGCCTAGAAAGAAGATTATACCAGACGATATTTTAGATTTTATCTTGATAGCCTTTCCCTTAGCTATTTTAGGAGCTCGTCTTTACTATGTCATTTTCCGTTTGGATTACTATAGTCAGAATGTAGGAGAAATTTTTGCCATTTGGAATGGTGGTTTGGCCATTTATGGTGGTTTGATTACCGGGGCTCTTGTACTCTATATCTTTGCTGATCGTAAACTCATTAACACTTGGGATTTCCTAGATATCGCGGCGCCTAGCGTCATGATTGCTCAAAGTTTGGGTCGCTGGGGTAATTTCTTTAACCAAGAAGCCTATGGTGCAGCAGTGGATAATCTGGATTATCTACCTGGCTTTATCCGTGACCAGATGTATATTGAGGGGAGCTACCGTCAACCGACCTTCCTTTATGAGTCTCTATGGAATCTACTTGGCTTTGTCTTGATTCTGATTGTCAGAAGAAAATGGAAGAGTCTCAGACGAGGCCATATCACGGCCTTCTACTTGATTTGGTATGGTTTCGGTCGTATGGTCATCGAAGGCATGCGGACAGATAGCCTCATGTTCTTTGGACTTCGAGTGTCTCAATGGCTATCAGTTGTCCTTATCGGACTGGGTATTTTTATCATTCTATATCAAAATCGTAAGAAAGCCCCTTACTATGTTACTGAGGAGGAAAACTAAATGTTAGAAGTTGCATATATTCTTGTTGCCCTTGCTTTGATTGTCTTTTTGGTCTATCTAATCATTACTGTGCAAAAGCTTGGACGTGTTATTGATGAAACAGAGAAGACGATTAAAACCTTGACTTCAGATGTGGATGTGACCTTGCATCACACCAATGAATTGCTGGCTAAGGTCAATGTCTTGGCAGATGATATCAATGTCAAGGTGGCAACGATTGATCCACTCTTTAGTGCTGTTGCAGATTTATCTCTATCTGTTTCAGACCTTAATGACCATGCGCGTGTCTTGAGTAAGAAAGCTTCATCAGCTGGTTCAAAAACACTCAAGACTGGGGCAAGTTTGTCAGCTCTTCGTCTTGCAAGTAAATTTTTAAAAAAATAAAAAAGGAGAAACCTTATGGGTAAACTATCCTCAATCCTTTTAGGAACCGTTTCAGGTGCAGCTCTTGCCTTGTTTTTAACAAGCGATAAGGGTAAACAAGTTTGCAGTCGGGCTCAAGATTTTCTAGATGATTTGAGAGAAGATCCGGAGTATGCCAAGGAGCAGGTCTGTGAAAAACTGACAGAAGTTAAGGAGCAGGCCACAGATTTCGTTCTGAAAACCAAAGAACAGGTTGAGTCAGGTGAAATAACTGTGGACAGTGTCCTTGCTCAAGCTAAATCATGTGCCCGTCAAGCGACAGAAGCATCAAAAAATCAATTCAATAATCTCAAAGAGCAATGGCAAGAAAAGGCCGAAACTCTTGATGACTCAGAAGAGATTGTGATTGATATAACAGAAGAATAAAAGAAATAGTAACTATTCTAGGTCCTATAAACTCTCTAGTGGATTATACCTCTATAGAGCTTATAGGTTTTTTTATGTGGATAAAACCTTAAATAAAAAGAAATTTAATGCTTTTTGAAAATAGATAAGTATAATCTACTTTTTTGTGAATAGAGTTGTTTTTAAAAAATATCAATATATTCACAATGCTATACTTAAATATACAATATTTTTCGAATTTTAAAGAATATAAGACCAAATATTTGATTAAGTATGTAGAAAATAGTATAATTGAGCTGTGATAGCTGTGATAGCTGTGA
>NZ_JBBJZX010000112.1:0-5144 GCF_038148935.1 Streptococcus pseudopneumoniae
TTATTATTATAAACATCATACCGTTTAGCTGCTAAAATATTTTCTTTTTGCCCATCAATAGGATAGCCTGACTTTAAAGCATGAATACAACCTATCTCTCCCTCAATTCCTAATTGATGAAATTCGAGGACTGCACGAGCATGCGCCAACAACATATTATGATTCGCTTGAATTGCTTCAGATAATTGAAAATGGTGATTTGGAGGAAACTGACCTCCTATATATTGACCTGCAGCAAGAGACATCAGTTCATTGATTGTAAACCAATGTTTGATTTCTGTAAATTCTTGAAAACAAAAGCGAGCATATCGTATGAAACGATCAATATTTCCTCTATTTAACCAATCCCCTGTTTCTAACATTTTCTGAGGCGAATCAAAATGATGTAAAGAAACAAACGGAATCACATTATGTTTTAAGCAGGACTGAAAGACTCTATGGTAATACTGAACAGCCAATATATTCGGTTCCCCATCTATATCAGGAAATATGCGAACCCAGGAAATAGATAAACGCAAAGCCTGCAAACCATGTTCTGCCGCCAAAGCTATATCCTCTTCGTAACGATAATAAAAATCACTAGCTGGATCTGGTAAGAACGGACTATTTTCTTGCAAATAAACATCCCACATATTTATTCCTTTGCCATCTACCCTAGTTGCACCCTCTACTTGATAAGCAGCGGTAGCAGCTCCTAATAAAAACTCCTTCGGTAAGGCTTTAACCTGTAAATTTTCCATGACTAATCCTCATTGCAAACCAATATGTTCTTCAATCTTTCGAATTCGTTCATATTCATCAATAAAAAACTTGACCTGATCATACAATAGCATCGTTGTCATCAAAGTGTCTTGACCATGAATCATGATAAAACTCACTTCAAAATTATCTCCAGATGCCTCCTCCGCTAATAAATTAGTCTGTTCTCGATGGGCAGACACTATTGAGTCGTTTGCAGACTCAACCAATTCTCTTGCCTGTTCAAAATATCCATCTCTCGCAAACGCCAAAGCATCCATCAAATCTGACCTTGCATCTCCTGCGTAAGCGACAATTGTAAAACCAAGCATATTTATTTCTTCTTTTGATTTCATCTTTCTTCCTCCTCAATCTTGATCCATCTTTTACACATCATTATTAAAATGACTTCGCTACGATACAAATAGAAAGTCGACCCTAAATATCTTAAAAATCCTTAAATTTCATAATATTTAGGATCAATCTTCTCTGAATACCTTAGTTCATTTTCTATACTTATGATTTATAAGTGGAAACCAGCGTAATTTTTTGCTACTTCAATTACACGATAAACATCCAAATTAGATTGGAATAGTAATTCGTGACCACGGATATAATTCAACACATTTCTCCACTCATCTTGAGCTTGCCTTGTTTTTCCAGTTGCTTGAAGATATAAAGCCTTCGCCATCTTAACAACATATTCACGATGATAACTGAGCTGTTTCCATTCATCCTTTTGACTATTTAATAACTTAGAAATATTTTCCTCAATAATTGGTAAAAAATTATCAGCTAGATTGTAAGCTATATAATAATGATTCGCTAAAACATCATTTTGACGGCTGCCAATTGCATTAAAATAGTCACAAGAGGAATAAATGGATAATTTTTCTAAATATTCAACAACAGACTGCCAATTTTCCCCATACAAAGCAGAAAAGTATTCTTCAATCAATTCTTCATAACTTCTTGTCTTCTTCCAGAGCATTTGCCCCATAACATAATTAGGAAAATTATGAGGGAATCCTGCACGTAATTCTTGACAAGAAATGTAACCGTTCAAATGTAGGTTTGAAAGATAAGATACATCTCTGTAAATAGTTTGACTAATTTTCATATAGCCTAAATCGCCATAATGAGCACGCCCTAAAGGATAGTCATATACGAAACTATCTCCTTTAAATGTTTTTTGCCATTCAAAAAGATAAGATAAATTTTCCTCAAGAGAATTCGGAAGTATAATTTTATTACGCAGATAAGGTTTAGGCGTAGGTATGGAATTGTCAAAATCTACATCTGCATAACTCATTTCAAATGTTCTTGTAATCGGTGCAAACATCATGGTAAAGCGTTCAGGATTATCTAATTTTTCTTTCTGAGGCGCCCATAACAACTCATGGTAAAGTAGGAAACAAATCTTTGTATCTAATCCCTCACTCGTTAAAGCCCTATCCAATTGATTGAGAATACGAATATACTGATCCGAAACCAATTCTTGTCTACAGTTTTCGCATTCACAAATATTATTACGAGCATCCGACAACCATACATGTAAGTAATTCACATCAGGTCTTTTCTTGGCATAATCCTTGATAATTTCTACCATCTTATCCGCCACATCTGGATTTGAAAAATCCAGACTGGTTAAAATTGGAGCCGTATTAAATAATTCTCGTTTCCCGTTTATTTCAGCGACATAGGGTTTCTTCTCCTCTGAAATACTAAGACCTGATTCCCAGCCAAATTTTGAAGAGTAACCTAAAACCTCACCTGTCCATCCATGACCAACACGATGATGAATAAGACCTCTTTTTTGCAATTCTTTATCCAACCTATCACTCAATTCTTGTACTAATTCATTTGAAAATTGTTCTTTATTTAGATATGGATTAAATTCATGTTCATACCAACGTTTCAAAAAAGAGTAAGGATTTTCAAACTGGATGAAAAAACTGTTCATTCCAATCTTAGGTAGCCAATCAATGAAATCTAGTATATTTTCAAATGAATCTGCTCCCTCTATACATACTCCCCTATGATAGTAACTGGCTGTTTCATCTATAGATAGCTCTTTATCTAAAAAATCTTCAAATCGTAACTCTGGAATAAAGTCATGTCCGCGCCCTGGTCTAGTATACACAACACCAAATTCATGAAACATTCGGTAAATTCCAATAAGTAAACCTACAATTGTATTGGACTCAATTCTCCCCTTACCCTTGTCTAATGAGATAAGAACATGGTCTTTTCTATCCTCTTTATTGACTAATCCTACAAAAATATCCGCTTCCTTCTCCTCGACAAGTTCTATGTCAGTCTTAAAGACCCGATTCATATAGTAACTTAATTCCTCTAAGGCAAAGCTAGAATAAGCATTTTTCTGCTGATCAAATACTCTGATAACCATCTTATTCCCCTCCAACAGTAGCTTTTTCTTTTTCAAGATTGCGTTTATCTGCAATTTTGAAGAATGGATAATAAATTGCTACAGAAACCAAAATCAAAACAACTTGTAATAGAGCTCCTCGCCAACTAGCCCCTGTCGCAAGGAATCCTCCTATGATCGGTGGCATTGTCCACGGAAGGATTACACCTGTTGTATAGGGTACTAATCCTACAGCCATTGATACATAGGTAATCAAGGCATTGATTGTAGGAGTAGCAATAAATGGAATCAGCATAATCGGATTTAAAACCGTTGGAAACGTAAATAGAATAGCTGTATTGATATTAAAGATAGACGGTATAATAGCTAGCTTACCTAATGTTTTATTAGCACGACTCTTACTAAATAGGAAGAGACAAATCGCAAGACCAATAGTCGCTCCACCGCCACCAATAAATACAAATAAATCTTTAAACGGTAATGTAATAATGTGTTGTAGGGTTTGTCCTGCAGCCACAGCTTCTTGGTTTTCTGTAGTAAATTGTAACCAAACTGGGTCTACAAAAGCATTTAAAACTTGTCCCCCATTAACTCCACAGAACCAAAAGAATGAGTTTACAATAACACATAGAATCATACCTGGAAGCGTTCCTGCAATTAACTTAAGCGGTGTTCCAACAATTGCACCTAAAAGTCCGTTGAGACCTCCTGCAACTCCTGCCGCTTCAAGACCTTTTAAGACCAGAGCCCACAAAACAAAAGTAGTAAAACCAGGTAAAAGAGCTGAAAATGATTTACTTACTACATCTGGGACACCACTTGGCATTTTTATCGTAATTCCGCGCTGGATAAACATACGATAAATCTCTGCTGTAACCAATCCAATGGTAATCGCCATAAATAAAGAAGATGCATTCAGGCTAGAAAATGGTATTGCGCCGCCAAATAACTGCTTGACCTGCTCCCCATTTTTATCATAAACCATACTCGAAAAACGAGGTGCCATCAATACAAAACTGGATAAGGCTATGATCCCTGCCGACGGACCATCTGTACCATATCCTTCCGACAACCTGTAGGCAATACCGAAACAAGCGACCAAGGAGATAATCGCTACTGTTGACTGATTCATAGTTGTCAAGATACTTAGCAATCCAACACTATTCAGCCAATTTGTAAAAGCCTCTTGAGGCCAACTGATTAGAATAAGAAATAAAGAGCCGACTAAAATCAAAGGCATTGCCATCATAAATCCTTCACGAATAGCTTTCAAATGCCGTTGGTTTCCAACTTTTTCACCAAACGGAGCGACTTTCGTTTCTAAAAACGTTAAAATATTGTTCATCATCGGAACTCCTTTTTTTATTTTTTATAAATTAAATATATCACTAATAGAAAGCGTTGTCAATATATTTTGTGCTGTTTTACAATATTTTTTTCTTTGTATAGAATAATAATTTTAATTGATTTTTTCTTATGTTTAATATAAAATAAACCAAAGGAGGAAACAAATGATTACAAAACAATCAGCCTTTTTACAAAATAGAGCCACCATACTGGAATTTCTATATCGAAATCCAGCAACATCCCGTACAGATATTGTTAATGAAACAGGACTTACTCCAGCAACAACGACTAACATCATAAAAGAGCTAAGCGAACAATCCCTCATATACGAAACTGGTGATGAATTTAGCGAGTTTTCCGGATCTGGAAGACGTAGAAAAACTATTTCTATTACAGATAATATCCCATCTGTTGTTGGAGGTATTGAAATAAACGTCCTAGGTATCTTTCTCAGTCTATGTGACTTACAAGGAAAAACTCTTTTCGAGACAGAAATTTTGAATGAAGATTATCCTATTTCAGAAATCAATTCCACCATTACCAATATGATAAAAACAGCTATAGAGTACGTCCCTTTAGAAACAAAATTACTTGGATTTGGCTTATCGATACCTGGACATTATAACAAAGACTCCGGAAGCATCATTACAAACAACCCCATATGGGAATC
>NZ_JBBJZX010000113.1:0-4912 GCF_038148935.1 Streptococcus pseudopneumoniae
TGAAGGGAAAGAATTACCGAAGAATATTAGCGAATTAACTCCTACAGATAAAAATGAGTATATTAACGGAAAGGAAGTTAAAGCAGAATCTCCAACAAAAACAGATGTGAAGGATGGAAAAGGAAGCTGGGTATTTAAAGGTTATAAAAAAGATACAGAAACAATAAACAAAGCAGATATCCAATTTGTGGGGATTTGGAAATATGTAGAAGAACCAGAACCTACGCCAAATCCAAACCCAGGACCAAATCCAGGACCAAATCCAAATCCAGGACCGAAGCCAAACTCAGGACCAAATCCAAGCCTGGCACCAAGTCCAAGTCCAGCACCAAACCCAAGTCCGGTACCAACCCCAACTCCTTCAGAGAATTGGAATCAAGGAAGTACTGAAGTGCACAAGCGGGATGAACTACCTCAGACAGGTAGTCAACAAGATGAATGGTTGGTAGCTCTAGGTGGCTTATCTATCCTAAGTGGTTTGACGGTATTTCCTAAAAAACGAGAAGAATAGGATATGCTAGAAATCGTTTAAATAATGAAATGATGGAAATATATCCCTATAATGGGAAAAGCGATTGTGAAGGAAACAATCGCTTTTTTTGTGAAAATATAATAAAATAGATAGGAAAGAATAAATACTTGTATGAAAAATGGGACGGCTTTTTCGTCTAGTAAAAGGAAAAAATGACAAAAAAAATTGGTGTCGGTCAGGCACATAGTAAGATTATTTTAATAGGGGAGCATGCGGTCGTTTATGGCTATCCTGCCATTTCCCTGCCTCTTTTAGAGGTGGAGGTGACTTGTAAGGTAGTTCCTGCAGTGAGTCCTTGGCGTCTCTATGAGGAGGATACCTTGTCCATGGCGGTTTATGCCTCACTGGAGTATTTGAATATCACAGAGGCCTGCATTCGTTGTGAGATTGACTCGGCTATCCCTGAGAAACGGGGGATGGGTTCGTCAGCGGCTATCAGCATAGCGGCCATTCGTGCGGTATTTGACTACTATCAGGCAGAACTACCTCATGATGTACTAGAAATCTTGGTCAATCGGGCTGAGATGATTGCCCATATGAATCCAAGTGGTTTGGATGCTAAGACCTGTCTCAGTGACCAGCCTATTCGCTTTATCAAGAACGTAGGATTTACAGAGCTTGAGATGGATTTATCCGCCTATTTGGTCATTGCAGATACGGGTGTTTATGGTCATACTCGTGAAGCCATCCAAGTGGTTCAAAACAAGGGCAAGGATGCCCTGCCGTTTTTGCATGCCTTGGGAGAATTGACCCAGCAGGCAGAAGATGCGATTAGACGAAAAGATGCTGAAGGACTGGGAAAAATCCTCAGTCAAGCGCATTTACATCTAAAAGAAATTGGTGTTAGTAGCCCTGAGGCGGATTCTCTAGTTGAAACGGCTCTTAGCCATGGTGCTCTGGGTGCCAAGATGAGCGGTGGTGGGCTAGGAGGCTGTATCATAGCTTTGGTAACCAATTTGACTCAAGCTCAAGAACTAGCAGAAAGATTAGAAGAGAAAGGAGCTGTTCAGACATGGATAGAGAGCCTGTAACAGTACGTTCCTACGCAAATATTGCTATTATCAAATATTGGGGAAAGAAAAAAGAAAAAGAGATGGTACCTGCTACTAGCAGTATTTCTCTGACTTTGGAAAATATGTACACGGAGACGACTTTGTCATCTCTACCGACGGATGCGACAGCTGATGCCTTTTACATCAATGGTCAGCTACAAAATGAGGTGGAGCATGCCAAGATGAGCAAGATTATTGACCGCTACCGTCCAGTTGGAGAAGGATTTGTCCGTATCGATACTCAAAACAATATGCCTACGGCAGCGGGTCTGTCCTCAAGTTCTAGTGGTTTGTCTGCCTTGGTCAAGGCTTGTAATGCTTATTTTCAGCTTGGATTGACTCGGAGCCAGTTGGCACAGGAGGCTAAGTTTGCCTCAGGATCTTCCTCTCGGAGTTTTTATGGACCACTCGGTGCTTGGGATAAGGATAGCGGGGAAATTTACCCTGTAGAGACAGACTTGAAGCTAGCTATGATTATGTTGGTGCTAGAGGACAAGAAAAAACCAATCTCTAGTCGTGATGGGATGAAACTTTGTGTGGAAACTTCGACGACCTTTGATGACTGGGTGCGTCAGTCTGAGAAGGATTATCAGGATATGCTGGTTTACCTTAAGGAAAATGACTTTGCCAAGGTTGGGGAATTAACGGAGAAAAATGCCCTTGCTATGCACGCTACGACCAAAACTGCGTCACCAGCCTTTTCTTATCTGACGGATGCAAGCTATGAAGCCATGGACTTTGTCCGCCAGCTTCGTGAGCAAGGAGAATCCTGCTACTTTACCATGGATGCTGGTCCCAATGTCAAGGTCCTCTGTCAGAAGAAAGACTTGGAGCATTTATCAGAAATCTTCGGTCAACGTTATCGCTTGATTGTGTCAAAAACAAAGGATTTGAGTCAAGATGATTGCTGTTAAAACTTGCGGAAAACTCTATTGGGCAGGTGAATATGCTATTTTAGAGCCAGGGCAGTTGGCCTTGATAAAGGCCATTCCCATCTATATGAAGGGCGAGATTACTTTTTCTGATAGTTACCGTATCTACTCAGATATGTTTGATTTCGCAGTGGATTTGACGCCAAATCCTGACTATAGCTTGATTCAAGAAACAATTGCTTTAGTGCAAGATTTCCTCGTTTATCGTGAGCAAACCTTGCGACCTTTTTCTCTAGAAATTCGTGGGAAAATGGAACGGGAAGGTAAAAAGTTTGGTCTGGGTTCTAGTGGTAGTGTCGTTGTCTTGGTCATCAAGGCTCTGCTAGCTCTGTATAAGCTTTCGGTTGATCAGGATCTCTTGTTCAAGCTGGCCAGTGCTGTCTTGCTCAAGCGCGGAGACAATGGTTCTATGGGAGACCTTGCCTGTATTGTGGCAGAGGAATTGGTTCTTTACCAGTCATTTGATCGCCAGAAGGTGGCTGCTTGGTTGGAAGAAGAAAACTTGGCGACTGTTTTAGAGCGTGATTGGGGCTTTTCAATTTCGCAAGTGAAACCAGCCCTAGAATGCGATTTCCTAGTGGGATGGACTAAGGAAGTGGCTGTATCGAGCCAAATGGTCCAGCAAATCAAGCAAAACATAGACCAGAATTTTTTAAGTTCCTCAAAAGAAATGGTAGCTACTTTGGTAGAAGTCTTGGAGCAGGGGAAAGCAGAAAAAATTATCGAGCAAGTAGAAGTAGCAAGCAAGCTTTTAGAAGGCTTGAGCGCAGATATTTACACGCCTTCGCTCAGACAACTGACAGAAGCCAGTCAAGATTTGCAGGCTGTTGCCAAGAGTAGCGGTGCTGGTGGTGGTGACTGTGGGATTGCCTTGAGTTTTGATGTGGAATCAACTGAAACTATAAAAAATCGCTGGGCTGATCTGGGGATTGAGCTCTTATACCAAGAAAGGATAGGACATGACGACAAATCGTAAAGATGAACACATCCGCTATGCCCTTGAGCAGAAAAGTTCCTATAATAGCTTTGATGAGGTGGAGTTGATTCATTCTTCCTTGCCTCTTTACGACCTGGATGAAGTCGATCTGTCGACAGAGTTTGCTGGTCGAAAGTGGGGTTTTCCTTTTTATATCAATGCCATGACAGGTGGGAGTGATAAGGGTAAAGAAATCAATCAAAAGCTAGCTCAGGTGGCGGAAGCCTGTGGGATTTTATTTGTGACGGGTTCTTATAGCGCAGCCCTAAAGGATCCAACAGATGACTCATTTTCTGTCAAGTCTAGCCATCCAAATCTCCTTCTTGGAACCAATATTGGATTGGACAAGCCTGTTGACCTAGGACTTCAGACTGTAGAAGAGATGAATCCTCTTCTCCTACAAGTGCATGTCAATGTCATGCAGGAATTACTCATGCCAGAGGGAGAAAGAATGTTCAGAAGCTGGCAATCGAATCTAGCAGACTATAGTAAACAAATCCCTGTTCCGATTGTCCTCAAGGAAGTAGGCTTTGGAATGGATGTGAAGACCATCGAGAGAGCCTATGAATTGGGCGTTCGAACCTTTGACCTGTCAGGTCGTGGTGGCACCAGCTTTGCTTATATCGAAAATCGTCGCAGTGGTCAACGTGACTACCTCAATCAATGGGGGCAGTCTACCATGCAAGCACTTCTCAATGCCCAAGACTGGAAAGACAAGGTCGAACTCTTGGTCAGTGGTGGCGTTCGGAATCCGCTGGATATGATTAAGTGTTTGGTCTTTGGTGCCAAGGCTGTAGGACTGTCTCGAACAGTTCTGGAATTGATTGAAAGCTACACCGTCGAAGAAGTGATTGACATTGTTCAAGGATGGAAAGCAGATCTACGCTTGATTATGTGTGCCCTTAATTGTGCCACCATAGCAGATTTACAAAAAGTAGACTATCTTCTTTATGGAAAATTAAAAGAAGCAAAGGATCAGATGAAAAAGGCGTAACCACCGCCTTTTTTCCATCTTTAGACTGAGGTGACTTTTTTGAATTGTGATAAAATAGAAGGGAGAGGATACATGTATGAGAAAATTTAAAATCTTTTTATTTATCGAAACCTGTCTTTTGACAGGAGCTCTGATTTTGATGGTATCAGAGCATTTTTCGCGTTTTCTGCTTATTTTATTCCTCTTTTTGCTTTTGATTCGCTATTACACTGGTAAAGAGGGCAATAATCTTCTTTTAGTGGTGGCAACCATTCTCTTCTTTTTCATCGTCATGCTCAATCCTTTTGTGATTTTAGCTATTTTTGTTGCGGTCATCTACAGCCTCTTTCTTCTTTATCCGATGATGAACCAGGAAAAAGAGCAGACCAATTTGGTTTTTGAAGAGGTGGTAACGGTTAAGAAGGAGAAAAATCGTTGGTTTGGAAA
>NZ_JBBJZX010000114.1:0-4901 GCF_038148935.1 Streptococcus pseudopneumoniae
GAAATATAAGTATCAGGAAGATAGGCATCAATTTGTAAAATCAACTCAGCATTCCCTTTGGTTCTTGTGCTCCCATTACCATGTCGTTTAGCAATAGCTTCCTCCAATAACTGCGAATACAATTCAAAACCAACAGAATCAATGAAACCAGACTGGGATTTTCCTAAAAGATTTCCTGCTCCGCGAATCGAAAGATCTCGCATTGCAATCTTAAATCCAGAGCCCAATTCTGTAAATCCTTTGATCGCTTCTAATCTCTTCTCGGAGACTTCACTGATTGATTTTTCTGGACGATACATGAGATAGGCATAAGCAATACGATTACTACGACCGACTCTTCCTCTTAACTGATACAAGGTTGACAATCCCATATGGTCCGCATTTTCAATAAATAAAGTATTGGCATTTGGAATGTCCACCCCTGTCTCAATAATGGTAGTCGTCACTAAAATATCATACTGACCTTCAATGAAATCCAGTAGAGTATTTTCTAACTGAATCTCACTCATTTGCCCATGAACATAACCAATCGAAGCCTCTGGAATCAACTCCTGTAATTCTGAAACCTTCTGGTCAATTGTGTCAACTTTATTGTAAAGATAGTAAACTTGACCTCCACGCTCCATTTCACGCAAGACCGCATCACGAATCACACTATCATTCTTTTCTAAAACATAGGTTTGCACTGGATAACGATTAGTCGGCGGAGTTTCAATAACAGACAAATCTCTGATTCCCAGCATAGACATGTGAAGGGTACGAGGAATTGGCGTTGCTGTCAAGGTCAGGACATCTACTTGTTTTTTCAGTTCTTTCAAGGTTTCCTTATGCTTGACACCAAATCTCTGTTCCTCATCAATAATCATCAAGCCCAAATCAGAAAATACAACATCTTTTGACAAAACACGATGTGTTCCAATTAAAATATCGACTTGACCGTTTTTCAATTTTTCAAGTGTTTCAGTCTGCTCTTTTTTACTTCTAAATCGGCTCAACACATCAATATTAACTGCAAAATTTTGGAATCGTTCCTTAAAATTTGTATAGTGCTGTTGCGCTAAAACCGTCGTCGGAACTAGAACGACAACCTGTTTGTGATCATTGACTGCCTTAAAGGCTGCACGCATAGCAACTTCAGTCTTTCCAAAACCAACATCCCCAACTAAAAGTCGATCCATTGGCTGAGAAGCCTGCATATCTCTCTTGATTTCCTCAATACTACGAAGTTGATCATCCGTTTCAACATAAGGAAAGGAATCATCAAAAGCATGTTGATCTTCATCATCAGCTGAAAAAGCAAAACCCTTCAACTGACTGCGTTCAGAATAGAGTTTGACTAAATCATCAGCTATATCCTCTACCTGGTTCTTAACCTTTTGCTTGGCCTTTTTAAAATGACCGTCATTTAATTTATTGAGCTTTGGAGCTTTACCATCACTTGAAATATATTTGGACAGTAGATGAATCTGTTCCACGGGGATGGAAATTTGATCCCCATTTTGATACTGGACACTTACATAATCTCGGTGAATCCCCTTGATTTCAATTGTTTCAATTCCTAGATATTGACCAATCCCATGAATATGGTGAACAACGTAATCTCCTTTTTCAAGTTCATTGTAATCTTTTAATCTCTCTGCGTTTGAAACATGCTGTCTTCGAAAACGACGTTTCAATTTCTTTTGAAAAATCTCATGTTCAGTAATCACCAAAATTTTTTCATCTACAAAATGAAAACCATGTCTGAGATTGCCCTCGATTAAGTTTACAGATTCTTGACAGATTCTTGACTTATCTCTAGAATCCAATTTAATCTGATATTCCTCTAAAACATCCTCCAATGTTTTACTTCCCATTGAATTGCTAGACTGCAGAATGATAGTGTAATCCATTTTTTTGTATCGCTCAATTTCTTCTTTTAAAAAAGAAAATTGATTGAAAAACTCCTGCATAGGATATTGATTAAATTGATAAATTTTGTCAAACTTGAGATTTCCTAACCCCTTTTGTAGATTAGAGAAAAAGGTAACCGGACTCTGTTTTTTATAGATTTGCTCTGTATCTGCAAAATACTGCATATCAGAAAATGCTTTACTATTCTGTAATTCTTCTGTAAAGTACTGCGCTAATTCTCTTTCAAAGACTTCATACTGATTCATCAATTTCTGATAATCATCAAAGAATATTGGGGTATCTTTTTCAATATAGTCAAAAACAGTCCATATCCTGTCATAACACAAAGATAAAAATTTCCGGGAATCAGAATGAATTTGTTTTTGGTGAAAACTTGAAAGAATTTCTTCTAAATATGATTTTAAAATAGGTGATAAGGTCTTCGAAATTTGTTTTTCTAAAGCTGACTGACCTCGTTGATAATCCTTTTCTCTCAAAAGCATATCACTAGCTGGAAAGATGGTGAGTTCTGTCTGATTTTCTTTCGATAATTGTGTTTCGACTTCAAATGACCTGATACCATCTACTTCATCACCAAAAAACTCAATTCGGCAAGGTTCTAACTGGGATATTTCAAAAATATCTAAAATATCTCCTCGCAGACTAAATTCGCCTTGAGTTTGTACTTGTGTAACTTTTCGATAGCCTATCTCTTTTAACTGATGGATAAGTGCGTGTTGGTCATATTCTTCACCAACTGTTATTTTTACAATACTATCTTTGAATACATTGGGAGACGGTAAAATCAATCGACTTGCTGCGATATTACAAACTAAAATCCCTTTCTTAGATGAATCAGTCAAAAAACGCAAGGCTTCAACCCGTGAAATGATTTTTTCTTGTGAAGACATCAAAAACTCGACCATAGGGGAGTCATCTACCAAAAACGGATAAACAAGTTCCTCACCCAAGATAGAGATAAGATCACTAACCAGTCCTTCTGCCTCTCCATAAGTGGACGTCAGTAACACAATCTTATCTTCTTTTTCTAGACTACTTGCAATTGCAAGAGCCTTAGTAGACGTTGATAAACCAAGTATTAGTTGTCTTTTCTTATCTGTCAAATTTTGATGCCATTTTTTAATCTGATTATTTTCTGAGAATAAATCTAATAAGGTTACCATTTATCCGTTATACCTCTGCATTGTTTTCTCAAAATTTTTCTCTTGTAAATAGTAGTTTACAGAATCGTCAACCTTGTCAATAGACTGTAAAATACCAATATAATCATCCTTGTCAAACTTACTCAAAACATGGTTAACAACTGACATTCCATTTTTAGGTCTTCCGATTCCAATCTTAACACGATTAAATGTCTGGGTTCCAATATGTTGAATAATAGACTTGATACCATTATGACCACCTGCGGATCCCTTTGCTCTTAAGCGAATCTTTCCAACTTCCATGTCAAGGTCATCGTAAATGATGAGTAAATCTTCAATATCCAAACCATAATAAGTTAATAAAGCATGAACCGCTTTTCCACTTTCATTCATAAATGTCGTTGGTTTGACAAGATAAATTTTTTCTCCATTTAGGAAAAAGGATGCTAGGTCAGCTTGAAATATCTTATCATGTGTAAAAGTGACATTCTGTTGCTTCGCTAGTTGGTCAATCAACATAAATCCAACATTGTGTTTTGTTTCAAAATATTTATCCCCTGGATTTCCTAATCCTACAAGTAATTTGGTCATTTATTTTTCCTTTCAAAAGCCAAAAGGGTTGGAATTTTTTTCCAACCTAATTGACACTATTCATTAATTTCTTTAGACATTAAAGCGGAATTCCATAATATCGCCATCTTGAACGATATATTCTTTTCCTTCTTCACGCAAGCGTCCAGCTTCTTTTACAGCCTTTTCAGATCCGTATTTCACTAGATCCTCATATGACATTGTTACTGCACGGATAAAGCCTTTTTCAAAGTCTGAGTGGATAATACCAGCTGCTTGAGGAGCCTTCATACCACGTTTGAAGGTCCAAGCGCGAACTTCTTTTTCACCAGCTGTGAAATAAGTTCCCAGTCCAAGCAAATGGTAAGCTGCACGAGTCAACTTGTCAACGCCTGATTCTGTCAATCCAAGTGCTTCAAGAAATTCTTTCTTGTCTTCATCGTCTAACTCAGAAATTTCTTCCTCAGCACGCGCAGAAATAACGACTACTTCAGCATTTTCTGTCGCTGCAAATTCACGAATTTGTTTGACATAGTCGATAGAATCTGGATCTGAAACTACATCTTCATCTACATTCGCTACATAAAGAACTGGTTTAGTCGTCAAAAGGAAGAGACCTTTGACAACTTTTTGTTCTTCATCTGTAAATTCAATAGTTCGAGCTGATTTTCCATCTTCTAGGACTGGTTTAATCTTTTGAAGAACATTAAACTCAGCTACTGATTCTTTATCTTTTTGCGTACGTGCCATCTTTTCTACACGCGCATAACGCTTATTAACTGATTCTAAGTCAGCAAGAATCAACTCCAGGTTAATAGTATCAATATCTGCAAGTGGATCTACAAAGGCGTCTTCACGTCCTTGCTCGCGCATCACATTTTCATCATCAAAAGCACGAACTACGTGAACAATCGCGTCTACTTCACGGATATTAGCCAAGAATTTATTCCCTAGCCCTTCTCCTTTTGAAGCTCCTTTTACAATCCCTGCAATATCTGTAAATTCAAATGTTGTTGGAACTGTTTTTTTAGGTGTGATCATTTCAGTTAGTTTTTGTAGGCGTTCATCTGGAACTTCTACCATTCCAACGTTTGGATCAATCGTCGCAAATGGATAGTTTGCAGCCTCTGCTCCTGCTTTTGTAATTGCATTAAATAGTGTTGATTTACCAACGTTTGGCAAACCAACGATACCTGCTGTTAAAGCCATATTTTCTCATTCTCCGTTTTCATTTCAATCCCTAATATTATAACACAAAAAGGGAAAACTTGCTAA
>NZ_JBBJZX010000115.1:0-4497 GCF_038148935.1 Streptococcus pseudopneumoniae
AAAACACTGTTTTGAGGTTGCAGATAGAGCTGACGTGGTTTGAAGAGATTTTCGAAGAGTATGAAACTAAAACCTATAGCTTCTAAAGGATCCGTGGTTTTCACTATTCAACCCAAAATTCATATGTTTATTACCCTCCATCGTATTTGTCTTAGAGCGTGTGTAGTAGAAAAAGAGCAGTCTTATCTGAAATTTTTATCCTTTCAAAAGAGACCTGTTTCTTTTTTGCCTGTCAAATCCGTTCTAGCTGGTATTTGAAAAATCAAACTAAGCTGCAAGATGAATGATTTTCTTGTATTGACGTTGTTGTTGACAACAAGTAGCGGATAAATGAAATCCATTCCATTATCATAGATGATAGGCTGGTAGGAAATTTTCAAATAACATACAGGGAATAGATGTGTGAAGTTCCGGTAGTAGAAAGGGAGAAAGATGAACATTTTAGTTGCAGATGACGAGGAAATGATTAGAGAAGGAATTGCAGCATTTCTGACAGAAGAGGGTTATCACGTCATTATGGCTAAGGATGGACAAGAGGCCTTGGAAAAATTTCAGGATCTCCCTATCCATCTCATGGTACTGGATTTAATGATGCCTAGGAAGAGTGGTTTTGAAGTGTTAAAAGAAATCAATCAAGAGCACGATATTCCTGTCATCGTCTTGAGTGCTCTAGGAGATGAAACTACTCAGTCACAGGTATTTGATCTCTATGCTGATGATCATGTGACAAAGCCTTTTTCTTTGGTACTGCTTGCCAAGCGTATTAAAGCGCTTATCAGACGTTACTACGTCATAGAGGATCTTTGGCAATATCAGGATGCAACAGTGGATTTTACCTCTTACAAAGCACATTATAAAAATGAAGAAATTGATCTCAAACCAAAGGAATTATTGGTACTAAAGTGTTTGATTCAACATAAAAATCAAGTTTTAAGTAGAGAGCAGATATTGGAAGAAATTTCAAAAGATGTAGCTGATTTACCTTGTGATAGGGTCGTTGATGTCTATATTCGTACTCTTCGCAAAAAATTAGCTTTAGATTGCATTGTGACTGTGAAAAATGTTGGGTATAAGATTAGCTTATGATAAAAAATCCTAAATTATTAACCAAGTCTTTTTTAAGAAGTTTTGCAATTCTAGGTGGTGTTGGTCTAGTCATTCATATAGCTATTTATTTGACCTTTCCTTTTTATTATATTCAATTGGAGGGGGAAAAGTTTAATGAGAGTGCAAGAGTGTTTACGGAGTATTTAAAGACTAAGACAGCTGATGAAATTCCAAGCTTACTCCAGTCTTATTCAAAGTCCTTGACCATATCTGCTCACCTTAAAAGAGATATCTTAGATAAGCGGCTCCCTCTTGTGCATGACTTAGATATTAAAGATGGAGAGCTATCAAATTATATCGTGATGTTAGATATGCCCGTTAGTACAGCAGATGGTAAACAGGTAACGGTGCAGTTTGTGCAGGGAGTGGATATCTACAAAGAAGCAAAGAATATTTTGCTTTTGTATCTCCCATATACATTTTTGGTTACAATTGCTTTTTCCTTTGTTTTTTCTTATTTTTATACGAAACGCTTGCTCAATCCTCTTTTTTACATTTCAGAAGTGACTAGTAAGATGCAAGATTTGGATGACAATATTCGTTTTGATGAAAGCAGAAAAGATGAAGTTGGTGAAGTTGGAAAACAGATTAATGGTGTGTATGAGCACTTGTTGAAGGTTATTCATGAGTTGGAAAATCGTAATGAGCAAATTGTAAAATTGCAAAATCAAAAGGTCTCCTTTGTCCGTGGAGCATCACATGAATTAAAGACACCTCTAGCTACTCTCAGGATTATCTTAGAAAATATGCAATATAATGTGGGGGATTATAAGGATCATCCTAAGTATCTTGAAAAGAGTATTGATAAAATCGATCAGATGAGTTTCTTGCTAGAGGAAGTGTTGGAATCTTCTAAATTTCAAGAATGGACAGAGTGCAGTGAGATTTTAATAGTAAATACCGTTTTGACAGATGTTTTGTCTCGATATCAGGAATTGGCATTTTCTAAAAATCTTGTGATTGATAATCAGTTGACTACTGATACAAAAGTAAGGATGAGCTTGAAGGCTTTGGATAAAGTCTTGACAAATCTTATCAGTAATGCTATCAAGTACTCAGATCAATCTGGCATTGTGACTATTTCTGAGCAAGATGGTTATCTTTCTATTAGGAATACATGTGCTCCGTTGAATCAGGAAGAGTTAGAACATTTATTTGATATTTTTTACCATTCACAAATTGTAACAGACAGAGAAACAGGATCAGGATTGGGTCTTTATATTGTTAAGAATATCTTAGAGAGTCATCGTATGTCCTATAGTTTCTTGCCTTATGAACAAGGGATGGAATTTAAAATCTGCTTGTTACCAGATAGTTAGCTTTAGTAAGACTCTTTTCTTACTTGAGGATAATTTAAGGAAGCATAGTTTGAATGGTAGTGATAGAGTAAATCAAAGAACGGAATCAGTTTTCGTTCTTTTTCTTTTCCAATTCATATTGGGTTAACATAGAGATGTTACAGTAGTGGTAAAGAAAGGGGATTGTGATGATAGCAATAATCATTATCTGTGTATTTTTAATTCGCTTGTTGTTCCTAAAGAAATCAATTGCAAATGAAAAACGGCTTCGTAGGGATGGTGGGCGAGAATTTGGCATTAAAAATACCAAACGTCTTACCTTGGTTCATATTGTTTTTTATCTGGCTTGTTTTATGGAAGCCCTAGTCTATCGACCGTCTTTCAATATGATGAGTGTTGTGGGTTTGGTGCTCCTGATATTTTCTATGTTGATGTTGCTACTTGTTATTCATCTGCTTGGGGATATTTGGACAGTCAAGTTGATGTTGGCACCAAATCATAAGTTTGTGGATCATGTCTTATTTAGGACAGTAAAACATCCCAATTACTTTTTAAATATCCTTCCTGAGTTGATTGGCTTAACCTTGCTGAGTCATGCCTATATGACTTTTGTTTTAGTTTTTCCAGTTTATGCAGTTATTTTGTATCGACGAATAGCTGAAGAGGAAAAGTTATTACATGAAGTTATAATCCCAAATGGAAGCATAAAGAGATAAATACAAGATTCAATTCATATACAGTTCATATTGAAATGATATAGTAGTGTTAAGAAAAATATTGGAGGAAATAATTATGTTTGCATCAAAAAGTGAAAGAAAAGTACGTTATTCAATTCGTAAATTTAGTATTGGAGTAGCTAGTGTAGTAGTTGCTAGTCTGTTCTTAGGAGGAGTAGTCCATGCACAAGGGGTTGGAGGTGGAAATAGCCCCATGGTTACATCTAGTGGGCAAGATAGGTTGAAGGAATATAGACAGCAGTTGATAAAAGAGTTGGAAGATACGGATTTATCTAGTAGTCGAAAAACTTATTACCAAAAACAAATTGAAACAGAGACAGATGCTTCAAAGTTGACGGAACTAGGGAATAATTTTCATAATGAAAGTCGGATAGATCATGATCAAGCTGTTGACCAAGCTAGCACTAGTTTGTCTATGTATATGACTAACCTTCTAAATGAATTAGATAGTTCTGCTTCTGGATTTGAAGGGGTTCTCAAGCAAGCTATGGAAATTGTAAAAGAGTATCAACGTAAATTTGGTGAAGATCACAATAGAAAAGAAATAGAGCAACTGCAACAAGAGGGGCAAACGAAGCTAGATAAGTTGGTAGAGGACTTTAAGAATAGTTTATCAAATCAACAAAGTGAACCATCAGGAAATTCTAATTCTTCTAATGGTAGAGGTGATACGACTAAGCCTGCGAATCAAGGATTAGATTCTGATTCACCTTCTGGAAAAGAACATAATAATCCAACTCCACCAAAAGTAGAAAATCAAGGAGGAAATATAGTTTCTACTGAAAAAACTACGGAGACAAATCTTAAAGAAGCTAAAGAAACTGCTAAAACAACTTTGGATAATTATATGCTTACTCGTTTAAAACGGGAAAATGGAGGAGCTTTTTGGTTTGGAGAACTTTTAAAAGAATCCAAAGAATCTGTAGAGAAGTATAAAAAGATGTTTGATGAGGCTTCGAGTAAAGAAAGAGTGGAGACCTTGGTGAAAGAAGCTGAACAGGAGATAGAAGCTCTAGTCGTTAAACATAAGGGACGAGAAATCGGCTTAGAGCGAGATAAGGCAAAGGAAGAGGTCACTAAACATCTAACAGGTTTATTGGATGACATCAAGAAAAATTTAGAAAAAGAGCAACATATCAATACTGTAGAGCTAATTAAAACGCTAAAAGATATTGAAAAAACGTATTTGCATAAATTAGATGAATCAACCCAAAAAGCCCAACTAAAGAAACTGGTGGCAGAAAGTCGATCAAAACTAGATGAAGCTTTGTCTAACTTTAAAAAGAGCTTATCTTCTTCGTCAAATTCAGGATCCTCCACTAAACCAGAAACTCCAGAAAAACCAGAGAAACCTA
>NZ_JBBJZX010000116.1:0-4463 GCF_038148935.1 Streptococcus pseudopneumoniae
TTGGTCGGAACAGGGATTTACCTAACTGCTCGTCTAGGACTCTTGCAGGTTTTGCGGCTGCCCAAGGCCTTCCAGCTTATTTTTACCAAGGATAAGGGGCATGGCGATGTATCCAGTTTTGCGGCCTTGTGTACAGCACTCGCAGCGACAGTTGGTACAGGAAATATTATTGGGGTGGCGACGGCTATCAAGGTCGGTGGCCCAGGAGCCCTCTTTTGGATGTGGATGGCTGCTTTCTTTGGGATGGCTACCAAGTATGCGGAAGGACTACTAGCTATCAAATACCGTACCAAGGATGATCATGGTGCAGTAGCGGGAGGTCCCATGCACTATATCCTTCTAGGGATGGGAGAAAAGTGGCGACCACTTGCCATCTTCTTTGCCCTAGCAGGTGTGCTAGTAGCTTTGTTGGGAATCGGAACCTTTACCCAAGTCAACTCGATTACAGAATCTATCCAGAATACAACGACTATTTCGCCAGCTATCACTGCTCTTGTGTTGTCTGTATTTGTAGCGATTGCAGTCTTTGGTGGACTCAAGTCCATTTCTAAGGTTTCAACTACTGTTGTTCCTTTTATGGCTATTATTTATATTTTGGGAACTCTTACAGTTATTTTCTTTAATATCGGGAAAATCCCTGCTACAATCACTCTAATTTTGACATCCGCTTTTAGTCCGGTTGCTGCGGTAGGTGGATTTGCCGGTGCTAGCATTCGGATGGCTATTCAAAATGGTGTTGCGCGTGGTGTGTTCTCAAACGAATCTGGTCTGGGTTCTGCTCCCATTGCAGCTGCTGCAGCTAAGACAAACGAACCAGTAGAGCAAGGTTTGATTTCTATGACAGGGACTTTTATTGATACCCTCATTATCTGTACCTTGACTGGTTTGACCATCTTGGTAACTGGTGTTTGGAGTGGTGACTTGAATGGGGTTGCCTTGACTCAGTCAGCCTTCTCAACAGTCTTTTCACACTTTGGACCTGCACTCCTGACAATCTTCCTTGTACTCTTTGCCTTCACGACGATTCTAGGTTGGAACTACTACGGAGAACGTTGTTTCGAGTTTCTCTTTGGGGTTCGCTTTATCTGGCTCTACCGTGTGGTCTTTGTGCTCATGGTCTTGTTGGGAGGATTTATCGAGTTGGATATGGTTTGGATTATCGCAGATATCGTTAACGCCTTGATGGCTCTACCAAACTTGATTGCCCTATTAGTCTTGTCGCCAGTCGTTATTGTTGAGACTAAAAAGTATTTTGATAAATAATGGAATCACACATCGCGTGTGATTTTTTGATTTCATAAAAAATTTCTATCGGTGCAATTTAAAATATATATTATACAAGGTATAGAATCTGTGATAGACTAGATTTCAACAACATGAAAAGAGGTTTTATGATGACAACATTTACAATTCATACAGTAGAATCAGCGCCAGCAGAAGTGAAAGAGGTTCTTGAAACAGTAGAAAAAGATAACAATGGCTATATTCCCAACCTAATCGGTCTCTTGGCTAATGCACCGACTGCTTTAGAGGCTTATCGTACTGTCGGAGCTATCAACCGTCGCAATAGCCTGACACCCGTTGAGCGCGAAGTCGTGCAAATCACGGCAGCCGTGACCAATGGTTGTGCCTTCTGTGTCGCAGGTCACACAGCCTTTTCAATTAAACAAATCCAGATGAACGATGACCTTCTGCAAGCCCTTCGCAATCGTACTCCGATTGAAACAGATCCTAAATTGGACACCCTAGCTAAGTTTACCTTGGCGGTTATCAACACTAAAGGACGTGTAGGAGATGAAGCCTTGGGTGAGTTTTTAGAAGCTGGCTACACCCAACAAAATGCCTTGGATGTGGTTCTTGGTGTCAGCCTAGCAAGCCTCTGTAACTATGCCAACAATCTAGCTAATACCCCAATTAACCCAGAATTGCAACCTTATGCTTAATTCATATCTGAGTAAAATGAAGTCTGAAATAATCGGACTTCGTTTTTTATCCCCTCATTTAAGCGCTTTTATGCTATACTGAAACTAACATGATTATTGGAGGTTAGGATGAAAAAACTCCCTTTGGTATTTTCTGGTTGTTTGCTAGGTTTGGCAGGAGCTGGAAATCTTATTTTAGATACGTTGCCGGTTCTGTCACATCTTTTTAGTCTGACTGGTTTGGTTTTATGGATTTACTTTCTGATTTTGCATCTCTTTAATTGGAAGGAAACCAAGCAAGAATTGACCAAGCCCCCTCTTTTGTCAGGGATGGCCACTTTTCCTATGGCTGGGATGATTTTATCTACCTATGTTTTTCGCGTCTTACCTCATCTTCCTTTGGTAGCGCAAGGGCTCTGGTGGTTTTCATTTCTCTTGGATGTGGCTCTGATTGCTGGCTTCACTATCAAATTTGCCTATCCAGGGCGGAGGGTTCATGCGACTCCAAGCTGGACGGTTCTCTATGTGGGGATAGCAGTAGCAGCCTTGACCTATCCTCTTGTAGGTATCATCGAAATTGCCTATGCGACCTTGAGTTTTGGATTTCTCTTGACCTTCTATCTCTACCCGCTTATTTATAGCGATTTAAAGAAACATCCACTCCCACAAGCCATGCTTGGACAAGAAGGGATCTACTGTGCTCCTTTCTCTCTACTCTTGGCTTCTCTAGTCCGAGTTGGAGGAGCCAGCCTACCGACTTGGCTCTTGATTGCCATGATTTTGGCTTCCCAATCCTTCTTTTTCTTTGTTTTAACTCGTCTGCCCAATATTTTAAAACAAGGCTTTCAACCAGCCTTCTCAGCCCTCACCTTCCCAACCATTATCACAGCTACTTCGCTCAAGATGGTTCAAGGAATCTTGAAATTTCCATTTCTGGATTATCTGGTACTGGCTGAAACTGTTATTTGCCTAATCATTTTGCTCTTTGTATTAGGTGCTTATCTAATTTGGTTACGAAAAAAGGTCTAGCTAGAAATAGCTAAACCTTATTTTTTATGGTCTGATAACTTCAGCTCCACCCATGTATGGACGAAGTGCTTCTGGAATGGTCACAGAACCATCTTCATTTTGGTAGTTTTCAAGAATAGCAGCCACTGTACGTCCAACTGCAAGTCCAGAACCGTTCAAGGTATGGAGCAATTTCACCTTGCCATCTGCTTCATCACGGTAACGGATTTGGGCACGACGGGCTTGGAAATCTTCTGTGTTTGAACAGCTTGAGATTTCACGGTAAGTATTTTGGGCTGGAATCCACACTTCCAAGTCGTAAGTTTTAGCAGCTGAGAAGCCCATATCTCCTGTAGAGAGAGCAACGACACGGTATGGAAGGTTGAGTTTTTGAAGAATATTTTCAGCGTTGGCTGTCATTTTTTCCAATTCTTCGTAAGATTCTTCTGGCTTGGCAAATTTAACCATTTCAACCTTGTGGAATTGGTGCAAACGAATCAAGCCACGAGTATCACGGCCAGCTGAACCAGCCTCAGAACGGAATGATGGGCTCATAGCAGTGAAGTAGATTGGCAGGTCTTTACCGTCAAGGATTTCATCACGGTAGTAGTTTGTCAGAGGAACTTCAGCTGTAGGAATAAGGACATAATTGCTGTCGCTGAGTTCAAAAGTGTCTTCCTTGAATTTTGGATATTGACCAGTACCAAACATAGAGTCATGGTTAACCATGTAAGGCGTGATGACTTCCGTATAGCCTTCCTTTCCATGCTCATCCAACATAAAGTTGTAGATAGCACGTTCCAAACGAGCACCGAGGCCTTTATAGAAGAGGAAGCGAGCTCCTGTTACCTTACCACCGCGTTCCCAGTCAAGGATACCAAGGTCTTCACCAAGATCCCAGTGAGCTTTAGGTTCGAAGTCAAACTCGCGTGGAGTCCCCCAACGGCGAACTTCCACATTGTCATCTTCATCAGCTCCAACAGGAACGCTATCAGCTGGAATGTTTGGAAGAGTAGTGGTAAATTCTGTCAATTTAGCATCGATGTCTGCCAATTCAGCATCCAAGGCTTTGACCTCAGCAGATAGAGTTTGCATGGCAGCAATCTTGTCATCTGCATTTTCCTTGTTGCGCTTAGCTTGGGCAATCTCAGCAGAAACTGTGTTACGTTCTGCTTTGAGAGTTTCAACCTTGACCAAGATGTCACGACGTTTGGCATCGATTTCTTTCATCTCATTCAAGACAGCAGCATCTACACCACGTGTAGCCAATTTTTCTGCGACAGCATCAAAGTCTGTACGAATACGTTTGATATCTAACATAAGAACTCCTTTATGAAAAAAGCACACCTGACAAAGCGTTGGAGTGGCAGGGCCACGGTTCCATCCAACTTCACAGGTGTGCACTTGATTGTATATGTAATTGTTATTAACGGTAGAATTTCACCTATCCCTCCTATCTGCTCGCAGCACCCGCAGACTTTCTGAAAGAAGAAGATAACCTACTTATCCGTTGCTATGATTATACTAAAGTTT
>NZ_JBBJZX010000117.1:0-4406 GCF_038148935.1 Streptococcus pseudopneumoniae
TGCTCTTTGATTTTCATTGAATATTACTCTCTCTTGTCACTTCTTTCTATTTTACCATAAAGTCCAGCCTTTGAAGAACTTTTACTAGAATACAAGGGGTGCTATCTCTATTTGCTATCTTGGGAATCAAAAAAGAGGGAAGCTCCCTCTTTTACGAATTCAATGCTGCTAGGGTATCCAAATACTGGTTGTTGATGACTGCCAAAATATAGGTATCTGCCTTCAAGAGGTCATCTGGTCCAAATTCAACATCCAATGGGGAATTTTCCTGCTCTCGGAAACCCAAAATATTCAGATTGTATTTGCCACGGAGGTCTAATTCACTCAAACTTTGACCTGCCCAAGACTGAGGAATTTTCATCTCCACAATAGAGACATTTTTATCCAACTGAAAGACATCAACACTATTATGGAAAAGAATGGTCTGTGCTAGGGACTGCCCCATTTCATACTCTGGCGAGATAACCGAATCAGCTCCAATCTTTTCTAGCACTTTCTTAGCTGTATGGCTTTTGACCTTAGCAATAACAGTCGGTACCCCCAAACTCTTACAGTGCATAACCGCAAGCACACTCGACTCCAGATTTTCACCTGTCGCGACTACAACGGTATCGCAGGTATCAATCCCTGCTGATCTCAATAATTCTTCATCTGTGATGTCACCAATCACTCCACGCGCCAAAACTGGCTCAAACTGATTGATGCGCTCTGCGTGGTCATCAATAGCGATAATATTCATATCCTGCTTGGCTAGGGCAGCTAGGACACTGCTCCCAAAAATTCCCAAGCCTAAAATTCCAATCGTACGATCTGACATGCTCTTTCCTTTCTTAACCAATACTAATATCTGCTTTCATATAGTGAATCATATCTTTCTTTTCTGGATGGTAATCTGCTAGACTGACCAGCAGGGTCAAGGGACCAATTCGTCCGATAAACATGAGAACCATAATCACACTTAGAGCTATTTTCCCTAAATCTGGAGTTAAATTTGCCGTCACTCCGACTGTCCCAAGAGCAGAAATGGTTTCAAATATGAGGTGGATAAAGGGAGGATTTCCCTTGGCTGTCATCCCTAGTAAAATCAAGCCCAGCAAGAAGGTCATCAAAAAGATAATAAAGACACTAAAGGATTTTTGAACTGTTCGTGGCGCAATCGTCCGTCGAGCGACATTGGCATGAGGTAAGCCTAGAAGCTCACTTCGTGCAAAGACCAAGAGGACAAAAAATGTGGTAATCTTGAGCCCCCCAGCTGTTCCTCCTGGAGCCCCACCTAGAAACATCTGCAAGATATAAATTAATAAGGTAACAGGACGAGCCATGCTGTAATCAATTGTCCCAAAACCAGCCGTTCTCATGCTGACAGTTTGGAAAAAGCTGACCAAGATCTTATCTGCAACAGGGAGATTGCCAATCGTTCCAGCATTGTTCCATTCAAGAACGAGACTGGTCACCGTCCCAAAAGCTAGGAGCCCCACCGTCAATAATAAAACCAGTTTGGTGTGAAAATGCAGGCGCCCTTTTTTCTTTTTCCCTACATGCGTAGCAAGGTCAAACCAGACCATAAATCCAAGACCACCTGTAATAATCAAGCCTGCGATGACCAGATTGACCAGGGGATCGGTCTGAAAAGCAATCAAGCTCGTACTTCCAAAATTATCAAAACCTGCATTACAAAAGGCTGAAATAGCTAGAAAAATAGCACTAAAGAGACCGCGCCCCCAGCCAAGTTGAGGAACAAAACGAAAACTGAGGAATAGAGCTCCCAAACCCTCAACCAAAAAAGTCGTGAGAAAAATAGAATGGACAAACTTTCTCAAAGATCGAGTCTCTCCATAACTAAAACTATCCTGAATAGTTGCACGGCTACGAAGACTAAGCTTTTGCTTGCTCTGGATATAGAAAACCCCAATAAAGGTCATGAGCCCCAGACCGCCAATCTGAATCAAGAACATACAAATGAGCTGCCCCCAAATATTGTAGGTGTCAGCGACAGGCTGGGTAAAAAGACCTGTCACACAGACCATGGATACAGTTGTAAAGAGATGGTCGAAATAAGTCGCTCGAGAGCTAGGCACTTGCACAAAAGGCAAACTCAAAAGGAGAGAGCCTAGTAAAATGACCAAGGCAAAACTCAAAAAAATACGACGGGCAGGCGATAAACGAGATAAGCCTAGCTCTATTTTTTCCTTAGATAACTTGAATAACATGTTTCCATTGTACCATAAAAAGCTCGAAATGACTTAGATAGGATAAGGAAAAATCCACTAACAGCAAGCCTAAAAAATGCCACCTTTTTGTTGATAGCCTAGGCAAGAACAAGCCTCGTTCAAGAGTTCATGATAATATGACTGTAAGTCAAAAAAGCAAGACAGGAGCTGTTAACGCTAGCTACTCTATATGCTTTTCAGGAGAAAATGAAACACACCATTTTGAATCTGAAATAGTAGGCTACAACTTCTCAAACATTACTAGAAATTGATGTAACTTACCTAATCAATTTGTTGAGATTTTATTTCATATTACCACAATAAAAACGCATAGTATCAAAGTTTTCATCACCTGATATGATACGTTTTTCTGATTTTAAAGATTTTTCCCAATCTCAACATGCGTCCGAAAAGAGGAAGATGACCTCGTTTAACACTATTTTCGCAAAGTATGAGCTAGACATTTTATGATAAAGCAGACCTTTTGTCAGCACAACTAAAGGTGATGAACACTTGCTAAACTCAGTTCTAGCGCCTTCTCGAAAGCTTCTGAACCCCAGTCACGACTGTCGTACTGATCCAAATCGGCTAGAGAATCTGCTGTGAACAACAATTCACCCCAGAGAACCCCACGCAGTTGAGCTACTGCCGCAAGTGCAGCACACTCCATCTCCACAACAGCACAGCCTTCTTCCTTACGATAAGCCACCTTTTCAGCCGTTTCTCGGTAAAAACCATCTGTAGACCAGGTCATGACTTCTTCATAGGGAATCCCTCTATCATCCAAAACTCGCTCAATAGCAGCAGTAGCTTCTGGCTGAATTTCCATATAACGAGAAGGTGCCACATAGTGATAACTAGCTCCTTCATCTCGCAGAGCGCGAACAGGGACTAGAAAGGCATTTTCTTCTATATCAGCCAGTACTCCACAGGTTCCAGTGGAAATAATCTGCTCCACACCATAGCCAATCAACCAATCCATAAACTGGGCTGCTGGAGCGGAGCCGACAGGTGCCTGAGCCAGACAGATCTCCTCGCCTTTGTAGTTCACGACATAGACTGGATAGGTCTTGGTGGCTGAAACGAATTCGCCGACACAATCCGCCCCTACTTCCCTCGCATAGCGGTCAATCTCCTCTTCTAAAAAAGCATAGACACACTTCTTGGGCAAGTGCAAGTCCAGCCCCTCGTGATTGGGCATGATGACCGCCTGAGGATTGTCATCAAACTCTAAAATAGGAATCGCATGTTTCTGAATCATAGCCTGCCTCCTCTAATTTTGTACTATTGTATCATCTTTGACTGAAAATAAATAGAAAAAATCATTGACATCATCTAGTCATCCACAAAAACTCTCTCCTACACTAGTACTTCTTGCATCAAAAAGCATCCCAGTTACAAGATGATTTAAAATTGATCAATGAAGCAGACTTGCTAAGATATATAGTAGGTAAATGTGGGTTGGGTAAAAGATGATGAAACCTACAAAAAAGAAACAACACCCGCTGTTCCTTTTTACTTCTATTTCACAGGTATTTCCTTAATCACGCGCGCAGGGTTGCCACCTAATACAACATTGTCCCCAAAGGACTTGGTAATCACGGCCCCTGCTCCTGCGACAACATTATTCCCAAGTGTGACTCCAGGCAGTACAATGACGCCACCACCAGCCCAGAAATTGTCTCCGATTGTGATAGGCTTACCGTACTCAATACCTGAATTTCGCTCATGTGGATCCAGCGGATGAAGTGGAGTCAAGAACTGACAGTTGGGACCAATCATGGCATTGTCTCCAATACGAATCGGACAAACATCCAGCATGGTCAAGTTCCAATTAGAATAAAAATTTTCCCCTAGATGAATATTGACCCCATAATCGACCACTAGGCGTGGATTGACATATAGATTTTGTCCAGTCGAACCAAACCAAGCCTTAATGATTTCAGCTCCCTTTAAGGGGTCTTCTTCCTTGTTAAAGGCAGCCTGTTTTTGGCGAGAAGCCTGAGCCAAGGCACGCAGTTCTGGATCCGATGGACGGTAAACCTCTCCTGCTATCATTTTCTGGTATTCACTAGTCATTGTATTCTTCTCCTTATTTCCTACCATTGTATCAAAATATTTACATATCTGACTAGGATAAGGAGCACTTTCTACAATTTGTACTCTTCGAAAATCTCTTCAAACCGCGTCAACGTC
>NZ_JBBJZX010000118.1:0-4147 GCF_038148935.1 Streptococcus pseudopneumoniae
ACCTTAGTTGCTTTAGTAGTCAATATTCCAGCTGGTTATGCTTTATCTAGAAAAGAATTAGTTGGTAGAAAATGGATGAGTATTCTATACATAATCCCTATGTTCGTATCAGGTGGCTTGATTCCTACCTACTTAACAGTAAAAAATGTTGGCCTAATTGATACATTTTGGGTAATGGTAATACCTTTTGCGGTTTCATCATACAATATTATTGTTGCTAGAACTTTCTTTAATAATAGTATTCCAGACGGGATGTGGGAGGCTGCGCAAATTGATGGCTGTGGTACAATTCGTTATTTTATTAAAATAGTTGTTCCGTTATCAAAAGCTATTATAGCAGTTATTGGACTTTGGACTGCAGTTGGTATTTGGAATTCGTGGTTTAATGCTTTAATTTATTTAACGAATGAAAATTTACAGCCATTGCAATTAATTTTACGACGTTTACTAATTAGTAATCAGATGTTACAATCGCAAGCAACAGGAGAAGTGGCATCAGATCTTCGTATCAAAGCAGATATGATGAAATATGCAGCAATTGTTATTTCAACCGCTCCGATAATGTTGCTATATCCCTTTGTTCAAAAATATTTTAATCAAGGCGTAATGATTGGCGCCTTGAAAGAATAGGAGAAAAACATGAAAAATAAATCATTTACATATTTGTTCTTAGGAACAGTTACACTTGCTGGCTTAACAGCCTGTGCAAATTCTAATAATGCGAATAAGGACGATAAGTCTGGAGAAGATTCTTATAAAATCACAACTGTTCGTTGGTCTGACTGGGGAGAAGATTATCACAAAGGTTTTCTAACAGATTCTGCCAAGGAAGCAGGTATTGATGTTAAATGGGATACACTTGTAGCTGCAGATTGGGCAGATAAGAAATCTGTGTTGGTTGCTAGTGGAGATTTACCAGATGCATTTTTAGGTTCAAATGCTTTTACAGATTCAGAAATTGCTCAGAACCAATCTTTATTTATTCCATTGGAAGATTTAATCAAGGAAAACATGCCAAATTTAACTAAGGCTATGGAGAAAGAACCTAAGATTAAAGCGATGATTACTTCACCAGATGGTCATATCTACAGTCTACCTAAAAAATTACCGATGCGTCCTACAGTAGCTAATCAGCTATTTATTAATAAAAAGTGGCTGGATAATTTAGGATTAAAGGTTCCAGAAACTTATGATGATTTAGTAAAAGTACTACAAGAATTTAAGGATAAAGATGCGAACGGAAATGGAGACGCTTCTGATGAAATTCCATTCGGAGCAGGAAACTTTGATCCAACATTCTCATATATTCTTCCGTTCAATAATCGTTTAGGTGCAGATAATACGTATGAAATGTCTGTAAAAGATGGGAAACCAGTCTACCTTCGTACAGAAGAAAGTTATAAACAAGGGATTGCAGCAATGCACGAATCTTATAAAAAAGGTTTGATTGATCCGGAAATCTTTACAGAAGATACCTCTATGAGTGTAGCAAAACGTATGGATAAGGGAGTATCTAGAGTAGGTGTTTCTAGTGGTTGGACAGCAGATGCAACGTTTGGCTTACATTCAAGTGAGTATATTGCTCTACCTGCTTTAAAAGGTATGGATGGTAAACAATATGTCTTTTCTGATCCAGATCATTACAACTACGGTCGAAATGAAATTTTGATTACAAATAAGAGCAAAAACCCTGCTAAATTATTGAAATGGTTGGATAAATTATATACAGATGAAGCAAGTATTCAGAATTTCTATGGATCATTTGGAATAGCTACTGAAAAGAATGGTGATAAGTTTAAAGTGTTACCTCCTAAAGATGGTAAATCAGCTGATGAATGGGCATGGATTAATTCACTTCGAGATTTTGGTCCTAAATACGTAAGCGATGATATCAATAGTCGCGTAGAAATCGATCAAACACAAGGTGATGGATTGAAATTGAAGATGGACCAAGATTTGAAACAATTTGCGTTGCCAGCTTACCCTAATGTGATTTATTCACAAGAAGAGCTTAACAAATTATCATCAATCTATGTGAGTATTGAATCTTATGTCAAACAACAAGCATCTAAATGGGTAGTTGAAGGTGGCATAGAAAAAGAATGGGACTCATACAAAGAAACTCTTAAGAATATGGGATTGGACGAATTTATGAAGATTCAACAGGAAGCATATAATCGTTACCAAAAAGAAGTAAAAGAGTAATACTTTATATGAACTCTTGGTTGTATGAACAAGGGACTAGCTAATTACAGGAAGCGAGACTGATAACGTCAAATTATCTCGCTTCCTTTATTCTAATTTTTAAAGAAATTTGGCAATATTTTTTAAATAATTTAGGTAATATTTTTGTGCAACTGACATTCTAAAATATAGAGTTAAGACGATTGATTTTATGGAGAATATATTATGCAAAAATTATTTTCATTAGATGGAAAAGTGGTTAGAATTTTAACTTTTTTGACAGATTTAATTATTTTAAATACTCTATTTATTGTTAGTTGTATTCCAATAGTTACAATTGGGGCATCACTAACTTCTCTTACGACAATGTGGTATCGTATTTTAAAAGGTAAGGATACCGATATTACTTATCATTATTTTCGGATCTTTAGACAAAATTTTAAACAATCAACTTTTATTTGGTTGTTTATCCTCCTAATAGAATTACTTTTATATGTGAACTATTGTCTTTGGGGCTATTCAAGTTTATTTTCAGAGTATAGTTTATTGTTAGTGTTGCCCTTTTTATTTGTTATAATACTTTTGATGAGTGTTATTTTTACCTATATTGGTCTATTTAAAGATAATCTAAAAAATAGTATTGTAAATAGCGTATTAATTTGTATTTTAAATCCAATACAAGCTATCATGTTGGTTTTATTTAATATTTCTGTACTGTATATGAGTTTTAGTAGTCCAGAACGAGTTTTAACAGCTATTTACG
This sequence comes from Streptococcus pseudopneumoniae, assembly GCF_038148935.1. GTDB lineage: Bacteria > Bacillota > Bacilli > Lactobacillales > Streptococcaceae > Streptococcus > Streptococcus pseudopneumoniae_U. The sequence goes on from NZ_JBBJZX010000118.1 coordinate 2,948, forward strand.
TATTTACATTTGGGGGATTTGCTTTTTGCGGATTGATGAATGTAACGATAACAAATAAAATGTTTGATAAGGTAAAGAAATTTACTAAAAGGAGGAAAACAAAGTGAAAATTTTTAAGGGAGAGTTTTATCGAATCTCTGTATTAACAGACAAGCTAGTAAGGTTAGAATACTCTCAAACTGGAAGTTTTGAGGATAGAACGACACAACTTATCTATAATAGAGATTTTGGCCAAGTTTCGTTAGATTATATCGAGACATCAAACGTACTAGATATTATGACGGACTATTTTCATCTGCACTTTAATAAAGGAGAATTTAACGCCGAAAATTTATTTATAGAATTAAAAGGAAATTTTGCCGTATATGGTAGTCGCTGGTATTTTGGTGAATCTATTGAAACGTTAAAAGGAACAGCTCGGACTCTGGATGAGGCAGATGGAGCAATCTCGTTAGAAGATGGAATTATTAGCCGAAATGGTATAGCCTTATTGGATGATTCTCAAGGATTTATTTGGGATGAACAGTCTGGTTATATTGAGAGAGAAAATCAAATTGATCTCTATTTCTTTGCCTATGGGCATGATTATAGAGGAGCAATCAGAGACTTTTACCATTTGACGGGTTCAACACCCTTGTTGCCAAGATATGCTTTAGGCAATTGGTGGAGTAGATATTGGCCTTATACGTCGGATGAATACTTGGATTTAATAGACAGATTTGAAACAGAGAACATTCCATTATCTATCGGTGTGTTAGATATGGATTGGCATATAACTGAAATTCCAGCTCGTTTTGGAAGTGGCTGGACAGGATATAGTTGGAATAGAAACTTAATACCTAATCCAGAACAGTTATTGCAACAACTTCATGATAGAAAGTTAAAACTCTCCTTAAATGTCCATCCTGCTGATGGTATACGGGCTTATGAAGAAGCTTATCCTCGAGTCGCAAAACGATTGGGGTTAAATGTAGAACTAGAAGAACCTGCTATTTTTGATTTTTTTAATCCATCTTTTAGAGAAGCCTACTTTAAAGATGTTCATTATGAGCTAGAAAAGCAGGGAGTAGATTTTTGGTGGATTGACTGGCAACAAGGGACTCAAGGTGTCTTGGATCCACTGTGGCTTTTAAACCATTATCACTATCAGGATAGTTGTAAAAATGCAGAAGGTGGTTTGATTTTATCAAGATATGCAGG
>NZ_JBBJZX010000119.1:0-4129 GCF_038148935.1 Streptococcus pseudopneumoniae
ATACGGCAAGGTGAAGCTGACGTGGTTTGAAGAGATTTTCGAAGAGTATAAAAACAAGATAAGGAATTAAAATGAGTATTTTAGAAGTTAAAAATCTGAGTCATGGTTTTGGTGACCGTGCAATTTTTGAAGATGTGTCCTTCCGTCTCCTCAAGGGAGAACATATCGGTCTGGTCGGTGCTAATGGTGAAGGGAAATCAACCTTTATGAGCATTGTGACTGGCAAGATGTTGCCAGATGAAGGGAAGGTAGAGTGGTCCAAATATGTAACGGCAGGTTACTTGGATCAGCACTCTGTCCTTGCTGAAGGGCAGTCGGTGCGTGATGTGCTCCTTACAGCTTTTGATGAGCTGTTTAAAGCAGAAGTCCGAATCAATGACCTTTATATGGAAATGGCTGAAGACGGAGCGGATGTTGATGCACTTATGGAAGAAGTTGGAGAACTTCAAGACCGTTTGGAGAGTCGTGATTTCTATACCTTGGATGCTAAGATTGACGAAGTGGCGCGTGCCCTTGGTGTTATGGATTTTGGCATGGATACGGATGTAACTTCTTTGTCAGGTGGGCAAAGAACCAAGGTACTTTTGGCCAAACTCCTCCTTGAAAAGCCAGATATCTTGCTTTTGGATGAGCCGACCAACTACTTGGATGCTGAGCATATCGACTGGCTCAAGCGCTATCTCCAAAACTATGAAAATGCCTTTGTCCTCATTTCACACGATATTCCATTCCTAAATGACGTTATCAATATCGTCTATCATGTGGAAAATCAACAGCTGACGCGTTACTCTGGTGACTACTATCAGTTCCAAGAAGTCTATGCCATGAAGAAATCTCAGCTGGAAGCTGCCTACGAACGTCAGCAGAAAGAGATTGCAGACCTCAAGGACTTCGTGGCTCGAAACAAAGCGCGTGTTGCAACACGAAACATGGCCATGTCTCGTCAGAAGAAATTGGATAAGATGGATATTATCGAACTGCAAAGTGAGAAACCAAAGCCATCCTTTGATTTTAAACCAGCTCGTACACCAGGTCGCTTTATTTTCCAAGCTAAGGATTTGCAAATTGGTTACGACCGTCCACTTACAAAGCCATTAAACCTTACTTTTGAACGTAATCAGAAAGTTGCCATTATTGGAGCAAATGGTATCGGGAAAACAACTCTCTTGAAGTCTCTCTTGGGAATGATCCCACCAATCGCTGGGGAGGTGGAACGCGGTGACTACCTAGAACTTGGTTATTTTGAACAGGAAGTAGAAGGCGGTAATCGTCAAACACCACTAGAGGCTGTTTGGAATGCCTTTCCTGCACTTAACCAAGCAGAAGTCCGTGCAGCCCTTGCCCGTTGTGGCCTGACAACCAAGCATATTGAAAGCCAAATTCAGGTCTTGTCAGGTGGAGAACAAGCCAAGGTTCGTTTCTGTCTCTTGATGAATCGTGAAAACAATGTTTTAGTGCTGGACGAGCCGACCAACCATTTGGATGTGGATGCCAAGGATGAACTCAAACGTGCTCTTAAAGAATACAAGGGATCTATCCTTATGGTCTGTCACGAACCAGACTTCTATGAAGGTTGGATGGACCAAATCTGGGATTTTAATAATCTAACTTAAAAATGAGGATAAAAGAAATACAGTACCGAATGTAGATACTGTATTTTTTTGTTTTTAAGATTTAAAATTGTAGTCTTTCACCACTTCGATGCTATCGATAGTAATAGCAGTCGTTGGTTTGTCTTTTTCATCTTTTTCAGCTTTAGCAATCTTATCTACAACATCCATACCGTCAATCACTTGACCAAAGACTGGGTGCTTGCCATCTAGACTAGGGTTTCCACCTTCTTTGTAGGCTTCGATGATTTTCTTTGGATACTTGCTTGTAGGAAGTTTAGCAGAGGTATCTGTAGAGTTTTGGTTGATGAAGAACTGGCTACCATTGGTGTTTGGTTGACCAGTATTAGCCATAGAAAGAGCACCACGGATGTTATAGAGATAAGGATTAATCTCGTTTTTGAAACCAGTTCCCTTGTCTTTAGTCTTATCCTTGTCATACCAGATGGACTGACCACCTGTACCGTCCCCTTTTGGATCTCCAGTTTGAATCATGAAGCCATCGATGACACGGTGGAAGGTAATACCGTTATAGTAGCCTTCTTTGGCATGAGTGAGGAAGTTTTCAACCGCTAGAGGAGCGAGTTTAGGGAAGAGTTTGATACGGATATCTCCTTGGCTTGTGTGGAGAATCACTTCGGCTTCATCTTCAGCAACTTCTTTAGATAGTTGTGGGAAATTGGCGTTTTCGTTTGTTAAAGCATCGTTTAACTCCTTGGCAGATTGGGCAGCTACTTTAGAACTTTCTTCAGCAGCAAGACTGGAATCAACATAGTCATTACCACGCAGACTACGTTGGATGCTGCTACATCCGGCTAGGGCTACAGTGGACAGTAAAAGAAGGGTTGCTAGTTTTTTCATTCTGTTCCTCTCAAAAATTCATTTCTACCATTGTACCCTAAAAGGAAGTGTATTTCAAATATTAGTGACAAGGTAGTTTAAGAGGAAATTAACCAAAAAGTTGCTTGCTTAGGAGCATCAATGCCATAAGTGTACCTCGAAGTATTTAGGAAACCAGATCTTAAGAAAGCTCGTAAAGCATCACAATTAGTAAAGGTTAATTCAAAAGAATTACTGTATTTTAAAAGAGCACATTTTCAATGGATTTTTTCTTTTGGCTTCAATTCCTAATTAATCAATGAACTGAATACTAGGTCTCGAAAAGAATTATGTTTCCTATTTCTGTCTGAGTTCAAAGAGGTCTTCTACTTTTAGATTAAAAACTTGAGCAATTTTAAGAGCCATCTCCAGCGAAGGATTGTAACGGTTATTTTCCAAGTGCAGAATTGTCTCGCGTCGCATGCCGATGAGGTCGGCTAACTCCTGCTGGGTCATACCTGTGGACTCACGAACAGATTTGAGATTAGTAATAATCTTGCTTTCTTTGGCCATGCTTATCCTCTACGTTCCAAGATAAAATAGACAACCGCAAAGATGCAAATCAAGGCAGCTATGCTAATAAATATCTGGCCCATGTAAAGAGTGAGAGCCCCCATATACCCAATGATAACTAATAGGATCATCGGTGCGCCTAGTATAAAAACAAACATCAAGCTAGCTGCCTTTGCTAAATTAGCATAAAAGCGTTCGTCCGGAGTTTCCTTGACATTTTTTAAAGAGAAAAAAACAAATACAATCACTTCAATAACGAGACCAATTCCCAAAATCCATTCTTTAATACCAGAACTTACGCTTGGGGTCGCAACCCAAATCCCTACTGTATAAAAAATGCTTGCTGCAAACACAAGTATCGTGTAAAGCTTAGCAGACAAGTCAAAAATAATCTTTCCCTTACCTTTCTGACTCTTATGTAGCCAGCTCCAAATAGCTATAATTTGACCTAACACTGAAATACCAGTAATAACTAACTTGGGTTCCCAACTAAGATTAGAACCAAATAAAACAATAAAATCAATAAAGAGAGCTACGGCAATCATTGCAATGAGGCCACGCATTTTTTGACTTTTTTTCATGATAGACTCCTTTTTTGTGTTATAAATATATAACGCTTAAATTTTATGTTATAAATATATCACATTTAAATTTAGAAAGCAAGAATTTATGTGCCAAGGTGGCAATTATTTGAAAAAATTTTTTAATAAAAGCCCTTGATAGTCAAACAACTAAAGAATTCTTTGAAGCAATGCATCGGATTTGGTTTGGATAGTTTTGTTAATAATATTTGATTATAAAGAATTTTTGAAAAATCTAGATACTGTATGAATCTCTACTTTTTTTCTTAGACTGTTATAAAGTTTGTCAGAATAAGCTTTGTAGGTGTAGAAGTTCATTTTTACAGAACTAAATTATTCCCCCATTTAGAATCTATTAATTCATATTTTATAAACTAAAATTAGTAGATATCTTTCTTAAAATCCTTGATATTTCGCTTGGGATTTAGGAGCCAAGCATCCAAATCTCGTTCAGGCGATATGAAGGGCTTAACTTGATGGTCTTTATAAAATGTTTCTAATACTCTTCGAAAATCAAATTCAAACTACGTCAGCTTTGCCTTGCCG
>NZ_JBBJZX010000120.1:0-3978 GCF_038148935.1 Streptococcus pseudopneumoniae
ACCAGCTCCAACCGCACCAGCCATAGCCGTTTCACCAACAAGGGAAATCAAGGTTACAGTCGTCACACGGATCAAATCTGGAAGACCTTCTGATAGGTAAACACCTACGATGTCCCAGAAGGTCGCTCCGCTAGCTTGAGCCGCCTCAATGACACCACCATCTAGCTCAGCCAAGACCACCTGTACTTGACGGGCAAAGAAGGCAAAGACTGCAAAAGATAGCGGTACGATAGCCGCATTTGGCCCGATACTTGTCCCTACGATTAGGTGTGAGAAGGGTGACAAGACTGCCAAGAGAATGATAAAGGGAACCGCACGGAAAATAGAGGTGATTTTATCCAAAATCCAGAAAACAACCTTATTCTCCAAAACACCACCTGGCGCGGTCAAGACAAGGAAAAGACCTGCCACTAGCCCCAAGAAACCTCCGATGATAAAGGACAGAACTGTCATATAGAGGGTTAGGTAGATGGCTGTTCCCCAGCCTGCTTGACCAGACCAACCCATCTTATAGACATTTGGTAAATAAGTTTGAATCAATGATTCCATCTTACTGTCCTCCCTTCAATACTTTTAGCTGTACGCCTGCTTGACGAATAGCTTCTTGGGCACCTGCCAACGCTTCTTTTTCACCTGACAAGACCACCACCAATTCTCCAACAGGAGTGCCATCGAGAATTTCGATATTCCCATAGAGGATATTAGCCGTCACTTGATAATGCTTGTACAATTCATTCAAAAGTGGCTCGTCTGTTGAAGCACCTGCATACTTGAGTTGCACCAAAAGGCTGTTTTCAGACAAGTGTTCCACGATTTCTTGCTTCTCGATTTTGACCATAGCTTCATCAATGCCTGTGGCTGTTGAGATAAAATCTTGGGTCAAAGGTTGTTTAGGGTCTGAGAAGATTTCAAGCACACTACCCTCTTCAATCAAATGCCCGTCCTGCATAACCGCCACACGGTTGGCAATATCTTTGACAATCTGCATTTCATGCGTAATCAAGACAACAGTCAAGCCTAATTTTTGGTTCAAATCTTGCAACAAGGCCAAAATCTGCTTGGTTGTCTTAGGGTCAAGGGCAGAAGTTGACTCGTCTGAAATCAAGATTTTTGGATCATTGGCCAAGGCACGCGCAATGGCCACACGCTGTTTTTGCCCTCCAGATAGTTGTGAAGGATAGTTTTCAGCACGATCCGCCAAGCCAACCAAGTCCAACAACTTAGCTACTTTAGCCTTCTTTTCTTCCTTGCTAAGTCCAGAGTGTTTGAGGGCGAAGGCTACATTCTCCTCTGCAGTCTTTTGGCTCATCAGGTTGAAATGCTGGAAAATCATTCCAATATCTTGACGTTTACGACGCAACTGCTCGGCCGTCAAGGTCACCTTACCATCAAAAATCACATCGTCGTCAATGGTAATTTTCCCTGCAGATGGTTTTTGCAAGAGGTTAATTACCCGTACAAGGGTGGATTTCCCTGCTCCAGAATATCCAACGATTCCGTAGATATCCCCTTCTTGGATGTGAATGGTCACATCCTTGACCGCTGTGATGGTTCTCTTCTTTTGGTGAAAAGTCACATCGATCTGATCTAACTTGATAATATCTCTACTCATAGCTTCTAATCAGCTCCTCTACTAATTCAATATGGGTGTAATAATCGGCGATTCGCACGTTTTCATCTCCACCGTGGTCTCGACTATTAGCATTTCCTAGACCGAAAGCCACCATTGGCACCTCTAGAGCATCAAAGACCGTATGCATAGGCCCTGTCCCCGCTGTCGTCGGCAAGACTGAAACGCCCTGTGGATAGAACTTCTTAGCCAACTCGATCACATTGAGAATGGCTGGTGCGCTCATATCGCTTCGATAGCTCATCTCTCCCAAGGTATAGTATAATTCTACCTTATCAAAGCCATTTTTGTCTAGCTGTTTCCGAATTTTTTCCAGAACATCATGCGGTTCTAAGCCCGGAACCAGACGAACCTCTAGCTTGGCACTAGCTTCTGCAGGCAAAATAGTCTTAACACCCTGACCTTGATAACCTGACTGAATCCCTTCGATATTAAGAGCTGGCTCGAAAAAGAAACGTTTTAGAAAGGCTGCGCGGTCCTCTTGTAAAAGAGGCAATTCCAAACCATAAATCTGGCTGATTTCCCCTGGATTTCGTTGACCATAAGTTTCTAGCAAGGCCATTTCTCGTTCATTTGGCTCTTGTACTTCTTCGTACAAGCCTTCAACCAAGATACGGCCATCTGCAGCGCGAAGAGACTGTAAGGCTTGAAGGAGGTACCAGGGAGCTGATTCCACAACCCCACCATAACTCGAATGGATATCCACATCAGCACTTTTTACCTTGGCATCAAAGGTCACAATCCCCTTGTTTCCACCAGAAATTTCCAGCTGTTCTAAGGCATTTTTGGTTCCTTGTTCCCAAACCAACAAATCTGCACCACGGAGTTTGTCCGCATGTTTTTCCAAATACTTATCTAGGTCTGTCGAAGCGGATTCCTCCGCTCCCTCCATGATAAAACTGATATTGACAGGCAGGTCATCATGATGCTGCATGTATTTTCTCAAAGCACTCAAACGAGCTGTGATATGACCCTTGTCATCATCGACTCCTCGTCCGTACATAATACCATCGCGAACAGAAAGAGTAAAAGGGTCCTCAGTCCAGACCTGATCCCCATCAGCTGGTACAGTGTCATAGTGGTTATAGAAAATCAGAGTCTTAGCATCTGGGCGCGAACTCTTGAAATGCGCCATGACAAAGGGAGCCGTATAAGTCTCATCAATCTCCACTTCAGCCCCCACACGTTTGAAAATCTCACCCAGATAGTTTGCAACTTCCTTAAGTCCCACCTGCTGGGCAAAGACTGATTTCTTAGAAATTAAGGTACGCAAAACCTCAAAATAATGCTGGGCTACATGATCCTTTTCAAATTTTTCAATCTGTTCTTGTTCACTAGGAAAAACCATATTCTCTCTACCTTTCTATGAACCTATAGTTTTCTTTACAATCCATGCTCTATACAAAAGCAAGAGGTGGAATTTTCTCTCCCACCTCCCTGTTTCTTATTACCAAACTGGTTGATCCAAACCGTCTGATGTTTCTTCGATAACTTTTTTCACGTCATCTGTGTGGTAAGCTGCGATCACTTTCTTGATAGCATCAGCTTTTGGTGATGTTTCCCAATCTTTTTTCGCAACGATGATGTTGTACCATTGTTTTGAGTTTTCATCAGCTTGTTCTTTGAAAAGTGCTTTCTTGTAGTCCAATTTTGCTTCTGTAACGAAGGTATTGTTTACAACAGCAGCGTCAACTGATGACAATGAACGAGCTGTTTGGCTAGCGTCCAATTCAGTGATTTTCAAGTTCTTTGGATTTTCTTTGATGTTAGCAACTGTTGCAAGAGCAGTTCCAGAAACATCCAATTTAATCAAGCCAGCTGATTGAAGCAAGTAAAGCGCACGGCTTTCGTTGGTAGCATCGTTCGGTACAGCGATTTCTCCGTTTGCTGGGATGTCTTCTACTTTAGTGTACTTGTTGTCACTTCCATTCAAACCTGAGTAAAGGCGAATTGGAGAGATGTAAGTATCTGCAATCGCTACAAGGTCTTTCCCATTTTCTTTGTTCCAGTTGTTCAAGAAGTTATAGTGTTGGAAAGCGTTCAAGTCTACTTCGCCGTCAGCAGTTGCCTTGTTTGGTTGTGAGTAGTCTGTGAACTCTGTAAATTCCAAAGTGATACCGTCTTTTTTAACCAATTCTTGGATTTTGTCCCAACGTTTTTCTTCAGAACCGCTACGGTTGACAGTTGCGATTTTAATAGTTGTTGCATTGTCTGCTTTCTTTTCTGAGTTTCCGCAAGCTGCAAGAGCCAAACCTGCGACTGTAGCAAGGGCTGCTACACCAAGCCATTTTTTAATTTTCATGATTCTTTCTCCTTAAAAATAATACCGTACTAGTATCTCATACTTT
>NZ_JBBJZX010000121.1:0-3906 GCF_038148935.1 Streptococcus pseudopneumoniae
TTTTCCATTGCTTGCTAGATGGAAAGTTGAATCCTCACACTCAAAATTTGGCGATGGCGAGTGTGGGGATTTTTTTATTTTTTAGCGAGACGCCATACTGTTAAATCTAAATAGTAAGTTAAGTCACTTTTACGAGAAACGACTCTCTCAGTTTCGATATTTAGGGTTTTATATGGTCCTCCTCTACCTGTAAGGATTGCATCATATCTGTAATTTGGATTAGAAATGTAGGATGAAACTTGTGTTGCAATCATAGCTGGTAAGTATCCGACAAAGACATTATTCACTAAAACTTTGACAGCATTTTTATCATGCGGATTTGAAGGTTCTGGTAATAGTTGAACGTCTACTGTTTTCAATTTATTGTATTTGTAAACAGGTTTATATGTTTCAAGCATATAAGATTTCAAACTCTTATTATCTTTTCCGAAATAGTGGATCCCTCCAGAAAGAAAATCAGCAGCAAGCTCAGCCTCTTCTTTATGATAATTTGTCCCCATCAACAAGAAATCATCATGGAAAACGATCTTATCAACACTAGGACCGCTATAATTCTCTATCTGTTTCTTTTTCTTTGCCTTTTTTTCTTGTTTTGCAGTGAAATGGCCGATTAAAAACATTATGAAACTAAGGAGCAAAAGTACGACTCCGAATGGTGGAATTAGAAAAAGCAGTATTATAGAAATTACTAGAAAAACTAGCGCTGTCTCTTTGTAATCTTTTGCTGTGAGTTGCTTTTTGCCGTTAGAGGCAAGAATAGATTGCTGTTTGTTGGTGACTACTTTCCTCTTTTTCTTTTTGGACGACTTAAACAGATCAGATAGTCCAAATGTTGTCTTGTGGTAGACCTTGTTATACATGGCTTTCTTTGGATTTTTAACCCAACCCATTCCTTTCTTACCATATCCAGGGATAATAGCTTTTTTAGCCTGTCTTTTCCACTTGCTAGTGGTTCTAGCTTTTAAACTTCTGGTTAGACTTGGTTTTCTCATTCCTATTTTCATAACTTTCTCCTTTTAATTTTCAATTGGCATAAAGTTTCCGACTATTTTTCCAATGATTCTTGGATCTTCGTCATATGGTGCGAATTTATCTTTATACTTGTTATTGATAGAGACGAGTCTAAGACCGTCTTTTTCTCTATAGACTTTTTTAATATAAGTTTGACCATCCCAATCAACTGCATAAATGGCACCGTCGTAGTCAAAACCTGTTTCTTTGATAAGAACAACCTCTCCATTCATGTACTTAGGTTCCATAGAATCTCCGAAAACCCAAGAGGCGAAATCGTGGTCTAGGTCTTTGTCATAAAAAACAGTGTCATAATTCCCATCGTTGAAGTATGAAAAGCCAGTACCAGCTGAAAGTTTTTCAAAAACACGGTATTCAAAAAGCTTTTCCTCAATCATAATCACTTTATTATTCTGCTCTTTTAATTGTTCATTAGCATAGTTCAGAACTTTTTGTTTTCTTGGAGTTGACAAATTTACAACTTTTTCAGTTATTTTTTGAACGAGAGGGGAAGTAGGGATTTTTACTTCTTTTACTTCTTGAGTTTTATCTTCTATCAAGTCCGATTTATTAACACCGAAATAGTCCGCAAGTAATTCGATTTTTCCTATCCGAGGGTAAGTTATACCCTTTAACCAATCTCTTACAGTAGTGTATTTTAATCCTAAATCAGAACAAAGTTTATTTCTATCAACATCTCTGCTGCTCATTAACTTTTCCAAGTTCGCAGAGAAAATTTCTTTACTTTTATTATTGCTCATTTGTATCACTCCTTTATATAGTATATATTACGGCAAAAACGCAAAAAAGTAAAGAAAAAAATAAAAAAATACGAAAAAAACGCAAAAAACACTTGACATTGCGGTTTAACCGCATTATAATAGAGTCATAGTTGAGTCACTCAATTATAAAAAAGATAGAAAGGACTGTAAAATGCAGAAAATGACTCTTAAAACATTGAGAACTCTAAAAAATTGGAGACAAGCGGATGCAGCCGAGGCTATTGATGTCTCTGTTGATACTTGGGGAAATTGGGAGCGAGGAAAAACAGAACCTACTGTAACACAAGCTTATCAAATCGCTACTACTTTTGGTGTGTCTATTGATGACATTATTTTTTTACACGACATTGCGGTTTAACCGCAATTGGAAAGGAACATTATGAACAACGCAGCGCAAAAAGTAACATGGATTGACAAAGATGCCTGGGAGATTGCTACAGAGCTGGCGAACGAGTACGGCGTATCTATTTGTCACATCATCAGCGAGAGCGTCCGCTACTGTGCAGAGAATGCCGAATTTAAGGAGATGGATGTTGTCGTTAAACGATTGGTAGTCGGCAGTAAGGTGCTGGAGTAGGAGGGGAATATGGAAGAATTAGTATGGTTTTACTTTGTTGTCATAATCAATCTTATCATTGGTTTTGCCACATACTACGCTAGCAAAAGAGATAGAAAAAAGCGCATCAACGAGTATAAAAAAATACAAGATGATGAGCTTGAAAGAATTAGAAATAAATTTAATTTATGATTTTTTAGAAATCTGTACTTAGAAAGGAATACTATGAACGAAATTTTTAATTTTCACGGGCAGGAAGTCCGTACTTTAACCATTGATGACGAGCCTTGGTTCGTTGGGAAAGATGTTGCAGACATCCTAGGATATAGCAAGGCTAGAAATGCGATTGCTCTTCATGTTGATGAAGATGACGCCCTAAAACAGGGCCTCGCAGATAATTTAGGAAGGGTACAAGAAACAATCATCATCAACGAATCTGGTCTCTACTCTCTCATCTTATCCAGCAAGTTGCCTCAAGCTAAAGAGTTCAAGCGCTGGGTGACATCAGAGGTCTTGCCAGCTATTCGCAAGCAGGGTGGATTTATCCGTGAGGATTTGGATGAGGATGCCTTTATTGCTTTATTTACTGGGCAAAAGAAATTGCGTGAACAACAGGCTAGCATGATTGAAGACATCGACTATCTCAAGAGTGAGCAACCGATTCATCCGAGCTACGCTCAGTCGCTCCTGAAGAAGCGTAAGGCTAGAGTTGTGGCATGCCTAGGTGGTATCGATAGTCCAGCTTATGCGGATAAGACTTTCGCTCAGTCAGTCTTTAGACAAGCTGAGATTGACTTTAAAGACCACTTCAATATTAGTCGCTATGACCTGCTACCAAAGAAGCATGCGGACGCTGCTCTAGCTTACTGGATGACGTGGGAGCCAAGCACAAATACCAAGATGAAGATTATGGAGCTGAACGCCTTTAGTCAAGCGTAGGAAGGAAAAAATGAGACCAAGAAGATATCCGTATAGTAGGATAAAACGAAAATTAACAATGAGCGCAGGAAATATAAGCACTAAGAATTTATCGGTTGGTTCTGTTGATGAGAAACAACTTCAGAGGGTTATCGAGAAGTTAAAGAAACAAATGGAAGGTTAATAAAGTATGGAACAATACAATTTACCTAAAATCGAAATTGAATGCGAGGAATTTACTGTACACTCAGATAGCCATTTTAAGTATCCGAGACATGAGTATCACTTTGCTAATGGTTATGGTGCCAGTGTAATTCACAACAAGTATTCTTACGGGCTTGAGTTAGCAGTTGTCAAATATAACAAGGAAACAGGTTTGTGGGATTTAGATTACAAATCAGAAATCACCGATGACGTGATTGTGCACATCAATGGCAAAGAAGAATTGGAAGAAATTCTCATTAGAATTTCAAATTTATAAACAAAAAAAGCACCTGACGGAAGTTAGGCGCACACTTAAATTATTAAAACCATTATATCACAAAAATGCTTGCCCGCATAGTTGAGAGGATGTAGAAAATGGAAGGGATAACGTTACAATTACGATTGGATGGCGAAAGTGCTGAATTGTTCACGAAT
>NZ_JBBJZX010000122.1:0-3726 GCF_038148935.1 Streptococcus pseudopneumoniae
AAAAGAAAGAAGCTGACAAAGGAGACAGGTATGGAACAAACATTTTTTATCATTAAACCAGACGGTGTAAAAAGAGGACTAGTGGGTGAAGTGTTGAAACGCATCGAACAACGTGGATTTACAATCGAAAAATTGGAGTTGCGTACAAAAGTTTCAGAAGAGTTGATTGACCAGCACTATCAGGACTTGGTTGGTCAAAGTTTTTACCCACCGATTCGTGAATTCATGACTTCAGGCCCAGTTCTTGTAGGTATCATTTCGGGTCCCAAAGTAATCGAAACTTGGCGAACTATGATGGGGGCAACTCGTCCAGAAGAAGCTTTACCAGGAACGATTCGAGGTGATTTTGCAAAAGCTGCTAGTGAAAACCAAGCTATCCAAAATGTTGTACATGGTTCAGATTCAGAAGAGTCAGCTAAGCGAGAAATTGCTCTTTAGTTTTAAGAGTGGATTGACCAAAGAGATTGGTTAAAAGCTCATTTGAATAGAAAGTATAGTCAATTAGTTTAAGATATGACGCATAATATCAAATTTTTAGTTTTTGATATGGTGCGTTTTTTTGATTATGTGACTATTAGTCCGTCTCGCTCCATTAGGTGCGAGACAAAAAAACACCCGCTATGCGGGTGCGCGTCGAAGGTTATACCAAAAAAACTCCAAACGCGATATAATAAAGGTGTTCAAGTCAATTGTAAAGCGAAAGGAGAAAATATGGCACAAAAGGTTCTTTTGTCCTGTTCTTGTTTCAATTGACTATATTTCTATACTTTTTCTTCCTTTCTATGTGAATATCGCAAGTTTTTCCCACCTTTTCTCAATACTGAAACAACATCTTTCCAGAACTTCAATAATTTCTTTTTGTGTTAAATCATTATTTAACTAAATCTTTGGAGGCAATACGTTTTCAAAGCTACTTTTTTACCATAGGTTTTGAGCCTTCAACACAGATTACTAAGCCAAAAATGCTCTAAATTTTTGAAATTCTAACAAATTCCACTCAACTTTATCATCATCTTTGACTTTCACAATATCTTCCTCAAAATAACATGGAATAAAGATAGTTTTCTTTTGAAACGGTTGTAGGAGGAAAATCTCTCCTACACTATTATTGATTTTGAGAGAAAATTGCAAAATATCATCTACCAAACTTTCAATTATTAAGATTTTTTGCAGTTTATCTGAATTAGAATCGCAAGACTTCTCGATAATATAATTGTCGAATTTTTTCATTCTAACTTTCTCTTCACTATTTCTTCCTTTGTCAAGAAAAAGTTACCTAAATATTGATAAAGTACAATTCTAAATTAACTCCAATTATTGATTCATGATAATATTTCAGTAACTCATCATGCAATTAAAAACAAGGATTTTTATTTCAGACGATCCATCGTGAACACTTCATCAGCCATCTCCCAAATTGCCGGATTATGTGTTGCGATAATGATTAGCCTATTATCATCTCGAAGAGATAGCAAAATCTCCATAATCAACTGAGAGGTTGCTGGGTCTATTGAAGCTGTTGGCTCATCTGCCAGAATAAGGGGTGGATTCTTTAAGATAACTTTTGCCAAGGCAACCCGTTGCGATTCTCCGCCCGATAACTCAAAGATGCGCTTATCTAGGTCAAGATAAGCCAGGCCGACCTGTTCTAAAGCCTGCTTCTGCCTCAACCGCTGTTCCGACCGACTCAACTTTTGACCAATGAGACCTAGCTTAAGGTTTTCTTCAATACTTTGGTTTTCAATTAAGCCAAAGTTCTGGAAGAGGTAGCCCAATTCGTGACGGAAAAAATCACTCGATTTATAATTGGCCAAGTCTTTACCTCGGTAAAAAATCGTCCCATCATAAGATTCTAATTTTCCAATCATGTTCATCAAGGTTGTTTTTCCGCTACCACTTGAACCAATTAAGGCATAGACTTTTCCAGCCTCAAATGTCATTGAAAGATTCGAAAATAACTCTCGTTCTCCAAAAGATTTACTCACCTGTTTAAGTTCAATCATATTAACCTCCCTTCAAAACAAGCATGGACATCTTGTTTTCTTTCTGCATTTGGACATGTAACTGTAAAAGAGATAGACCAGTAAAGAGTAACAAGACTAAGAAAGCAACTAGTATCTCTACCTGAAGAAATACACTCGCAACAAATCCCAGTAAAAACACACCCAGTTGAGCAAAGAGATAAGTGCGATGGATTTCTAAGAACCTGAGACCTGCAATGCGTTTGATAAAAATGGCACGTCTAAATTCTTCAAAGTAGAGCCTATTCATAGTGTTAAACAACAAGATTGAAGTTGCAATCCCAAGCACAGCTCCTGCTAGCATTACCCAACGTTCCCTCTGGATATTATCCAATAATGTGATGTAGTTGTGGTAACCTGTTTGCATTTCTGAGACCCAATTTTCAATGCCTTGTCTCTGGATAAGCTCCTGGGTATCAGACAATTGATTAAAGAGAACGTAGTTCTGTACTGCGTCTACCCAAAACAAAATGGACTGTGGACCAGTTGATTGGGGTGTTATAACAATGATGATTGGATCTTTCAAAAACTGTTGGTAAGAAATAGGGGTCGTATTATACACAAAACGATCCTGACCTGATTCTAAATAACCTACCGTAGCAGTCATTTGCTGTCGTTCATCTTGACTAGACATGCGACTGGTTAAGTCGTCTTCAAAAACAGATTTATAATGTTCTTCCTCTGAACGGAGGTGTTCAGGCAGCAATAAGACAAACTCCCCTACATCAAGGTGATTCATCTTTTGCTCAATAGTTGTATCTACAGGAATGTTTTGACGCTCCAAGTATTGCGGTGTGACGATAAGGACATTGCCATTCGGGTTGTAATCGTGCCATTCTGTAGAGGTTATAAAGTTTTTGGAGGAAGCCATGCCATTTTGCAAAGTACGGTCAATTAACTGGTGTCTAGATAAGAAAGCCTTTTGTTCTGAAACAGCCAGATCCATCAATTGATACCAAGTTCTGAGTTTCCTTTGAGCTTGTTCATCAAAACCAGGACTCGTTCCTTCACGGCTGATTGATAGGGTAGTCAGTTGCCTTTCCTGGCTCCAAGCCTCTTGTCCAATCCGATGCTGTTGCCAGGCTTGGGAATACTTTAAGCTACTCCCTATTCCCAGCGTTACAATAATAATCGCTAATAGTTGACCGATTAAAATCAAACTAATGATTCCTCTGACAGGCACTTGCCCTTTTATAATCTGCATCAGGTGTATCTTTTTTATCCCAACTGCGAAGAGTTGAGCGAAAAACAGGGAGATCGACAACAAGATGAGATTATAACTGAGCAAGCCTTCTCCTATGGTCATTAGGGATTGCGTTGGAAGCGACAGAATTTTTTGCATAAGAATGGCGAGCACGCCAGCTAAACTGAAACCAACAGCTATCCCTTTCAAATCCTCACCAACTGGTCTAAGAAAAATGGACCACCGTTTCTCTCCTGAAATGAGGCGAATGCCCGACGACCGTAATTGGCTAATTTGACTAATTAAAGTCAGTGCTCCAAAGGTTAAGATGAAAATTAATAGACTGATTAACTGAAATCCGTTACTAAAGATAGCCATTAACGTAGATAGTTTAGATGGAATTGTCAGGTGCATGTTAGTCAAGCCAAGTTGACTTAGCTCCTCCTTTAGCAAGTGAATATCTAGGTTTCCATCGAATACAAAATAGTTTGTTTCAACACTACTACTTTGAGCATCTTCTAG
>NZ_JBBJZX010000123.1:0-3675 GCF_038148935.1 Streptococcus pseudopneumoniae
CTTAGGAAGAACAGCTTCAGCTTCAGCATAATCAAGCATCATCATAGCTTCATTGTAGTTCTTCATGTAGTGGTCGATTTGGTCACGTGTTTGAAGTTTGTCAGGGTCTGGATTATACCACTGGTTTCCATCATTTGGACGATGATAGGCCATGTTAAGACCTAACGCACCATACTCACCATTTGTTGTTGACTTATCAGGAGTTTGTAACATTCCTTGAGCAAAAGCTTCCAAATCCGTACCTTGACGATGGTTATGTCCTCCAAAGTAAGCTACACGGTCATTAATGTGTGTGGTTTCATGTGTGAAGGCAGAGATACCAAACGGGTCAAGCATATTGGTTACCATGAAGAATACTTGCTCATCTTTCCACGGTTTATCGTAGATTTTCGCCATCGCTCCCATAGCTCCATTAACTTGATGCCAACGGTTAGTCGGGCCGAATAGTTCACGAATAGGAGATACCACGGTTCCACCTTTTCCATAACCTTGACGATTTGCATCCTTAATTCCTTCATAAGTTTGATTATCCCAAACAGGTGTTGGTACCATATACTCGCTCTTCAAGAGTTTATTACGAACACTTGGAAGAGCTAAACGAGACCAGAAATCAAGATAAGTTTGTTGTGCTTTAGCGACTTCATCAATACGTTTCTTCAATTCCTTACGTTCTTCTTCAGTGTTCTTACCATATTTCTCAAATGAACTATAAGCCATCGTGTTATAGGTTGAAATCATAAAGATATGGGCTTTCTTTAAGTTGAGCAATGGTAAAATCATACGACCGTGAACGTCATTATTTAAACCGTCAAATACACGATGTCGCTTATCTTTAAAGGCTTCAGTAGTTGTTTCAGGCTCTGCTACATAAACGTTTTTCGCAGAATGAATAAACCAGTCATTCAAATCTTTATCTTCTGTAAATAAACGCATATTATAGTCTAAGAAGCTACGTAAATCACCTTTACCAGTTGCACCAGCAATCACTTCTTTGTAGGCATCTTGTGTACGGTCACCTTTCAAGAAATGTTCTCTTGAACCAATTTGAATCAAACGGTCTAGTACACTTGGTGTCTTACCATAGAAGTCCGGTTTGAACATCATGATATCCTTGATACTCAAATCACCATATTTGATATCATAGTAACGATTAAGATAAGTCAGTCCCATTATAATCTTAGCTTTATTATCTTCTACTTTCTTGAGTAGCGATTTCATCGCGGCAGCATCAACGTTTAATTGATGGTCTTCATTTTCGACCAAGGCTTTGACGAACTTATCTAGATTTTGCTTCACTTCGGCAAAACTTTCTTCCAAGTATAGATTACGAATATATCCATCTTTACGAGCATTTGTATTTTCTTCTGACTTCTTACGTATATCCATTAATGCGCGTACTTCAGCTGAAATTAGGTCAACACTTGAAAGTCTTTCTTTCACATCCGCAATCAGTTTGTCCCGATTTTTAACAACTATATTTGGTGTATAGACAATGTTTTGACCTGCTACATCATACTCTTTTACTTGAGCTACTTTAGAATCAGCTTTATCGGTAACTACCATTTCTTCTTTAGTGCCATCCGCATAGTGAATCATAATCTTATCAATATCTGATAAGTCCGTCACAAACTGACCATTCTTCATACCCGTTACAGACAGAACGGTTTTCTTAACAAGATTGGACTCATCTGTTAACTTATTCCCTTGGTTTACAATCCACTCCTTATTATAAAATGGCTGCAATTTTTCCAAGTTTCGATAAGCTACTTCTCTTGTCTCTTTATAATCCTGAATCGCTTTATAATCAGAATCTCTATCGATGATACGATTTAACTTGTTTACGACAGGATCTTGAATAGTAAAGGTGTTGGCTGTGATATTCATCTTAGCGATTTTAGCATCTGCTTCTGCTTGAGAGATACCAGTAATACGATTTGAATGTTTGTAGGAAGATAAACCACTTGCAACACCATTTACATAATTTACACGTTTGATATTATCTAATCCAAAATATTGGTCATTATCATTCAAGGCTGGTGAACCATAGACAATTTCACCATTATTTACTTTAAGCATTGTTACGACATCTTCAATAACACCCCAGTTAAAGTTGTTATGAATTACACCTCCACTTTCGCCATGCTGAATCAAATTCATAGTACCTTTTATTACAGCATTTCGGAGAAATCCTTTTTTACCTACTGTCATCGAGTCAATACCATGATCTATTTTACCAATTAAACCACCATATTTAGATTTATTGGCACTAATCTTAGCATCAACGTAAGCTTTATCAACGTTACTTATCCAACTTTCGCTGACAAGTCCACCAGACCACCAGCCTTTATCTCCAAGACTGTTAATCTTGCCAATAAAAGCTACATTGCGCATATTAGCTTCGTCTAACTTATTAACAGCACCGGTTACATCGTTATTTCCTGTTACTGAACCTACTACTTTGATATTCTCAAGGGTAGATTTCTTAAACATATTACCAATAGGTGCAACTTTATCAGCCCAAGGCATATTGATATCTACATTACCTAAGTTAAAGTTTTTGAGTGTAGCACCTTCAGCCTCATTAAACAAAGGTCTTTCTAAGTTATGAATCGTGTACTGATGGTTCTCTACACTTGATAAAGTACCTCTAAACTTAGCCATAACATAAGCTTTACCTGCTGGCTTAACGTTAACTGCATTCAAATCTGCACCAAGTTTAAACTCACCGGTAGGATTTGCTTGCATATCTTTTGCTAAATCATGGAAATTGTAATAAACCTTATCCTCGGTAGCCCTCGGTTTTTCAAGATAATAAGTGTAAATGTCTCTTAACTTACCGTCTTTATCACGTTGAACTAAGTCAGGTGCTTTTGCCGTTACCTTGTAAAGCTGCTTACCTTCTTCAATGACCTCTTCAATCTTATCAATTGCTAAACGAGTCACTTTGTTATCCCGAGACGTCACTTTGAGATAGTATTTTTCAGTCTCTGTTGGTGTCTCAGTCAGGAAGTCCTTCAATGTTTCTGTTCCATCTTCTTCGACTTTTACAAGATTTGTTGAGGTAATGTTTTTCAACTCAACTTTTTTCAAATCCAAGCGAAGTGCTTTCTCTTCTAATGTTGCAGTTTCTTCTCCCTTACCACGGTCATAGGTCATAGTGGTTTCTATCTTATAGTCCTTGTAGAATTTTAAATCTTCTACCTGCTTATCTAATTGCTCTGAAGTTAAATCTACTGTTTTGACAATTTCATTTCCATCTTTAATTATCGCAGTAATTTTATTGATCTTGACTCCATCTGTATTAACCAAATGATAAGAAAGATTTGCGGAGCGGTCTAATACATTTGTATTTGTTCTCTCCAAAGTCAAAACAGGAGCCGTTTTTTCTTTAGGCTTTTCTTTTGTACCTTTTACAAGAATTTCAGGCTTCATTTCTTTTAAAATTGTTACTGTTTCAACTGATTCGCTGATTTTTTTGCCATGTAACTCTTCATAGCTAGTAACAATTTGACGTTCGCCATCCTCACCAACTTGTTTAACAGAATCATCGCCTATAAATTTGCTAGGATCAGATTCTTCTATAGTGGTTTTAGGAATAGTCTCTGTCCGAATATCGGTATGTAAAGAAGGCAACTCTTCTCTTTCTGATGCAACTTCTGAAACTGTAGATATTGG
>NZ_JBBJZX010000124.1:0-3654 GCF_038148935.1 Streptococcus pseudopneumoniae
TATAGGGGACTATGTGGAAGTTTACGAAGGTATTGTCATAAAAGTCGACATCAACAAGAACAACATAGAGAAAAAGAACCAATTTAAAAAAATAGGAATTATAGTCACTCTACTACTACTGTTTGTAATTATTGTTATAAGTTTTATAAATACTAAAGACGAAATTTTAAACAATCAAACAACATCAAAACAAATTTCATCATCATCCAAAAAAAGCAGCTCTACCTCTTCATCTAAGAGTAGTTCTAGCTCTTCATCCTCTTCAAAGGCAAGTAGCTCTATTACACCTTCATCATCTAAAGAGAGTAGCTCTAGTTCATCATCCTCAGCACCATCAAAACCTAAGATTACTGTAGATAATGATAAAGCAAATTATGGTGAAGTAGACTATAACAAGTGGAATCATGATGAAATAGCCGTAGATACTAAAGTAAGAGTATATGGTAAAGTTTTACAAGCTATGGAAGATGGGAAAGCCTATACACTGCGTGTAGCCATAAATGATGACTATGATAAAATTATCTTAGTTTCTATTCCTTCGGAGTACAATAATAGAGTTATAGCTGAAGATGACCATATAATATTGTACGGACTAGCAAAAGGAAGACAAAGTTATGAAACGGTCTTTAAAGCTACAAAAACACTGCCTTATATGGTGGCTTACATGTATGACAATTAGGAGAAGTTATGAATACGTATAAAGTTATTAAAATCGAAGAAACTCTAATCTATTTAGGTAGAGATGACGGAACTTTGCTAAAAGTTGACCACACTTCTTTTAATTTTGTACCACAACTAGGGGATATGGTAGAGGTATATCAATCTGAAGGAACCTATATCATAACTCAAAAGTCTAGTGAAGTTCCCACAGAAAAGAAAGAAGAAAAAGGATATTGGACAATAAAAAGAATTAAATTTACTGCATGGGCTGGAGTAATTGGCATAATAGTACTACACCCCGTCATTGCTGTTATCCCCTCAGTAATGTGTCGCCTTCTAAAAGAAAAAGGAGAGAAAGATAGTGCTACTTTGATATTCGGAGCAGCAATATTTGCGACAATCCTAGCAATAATCGTTAGAGTACTTTTAACATTCTAGTAAGAGGTAACACGTTTCTTAAGGTAATAGATAAGCACTGGATACTCAGATTCAGTGCTTTCTTTTTTATTTTTATTTTTTAATAGACTTCTTCAATAAAGAAAAATAATTCTCATTCCTTGTCTAAATAACGTAACTTTTAATCCTCACAATATGCAAAAAGTACGGATAATTTCTAATTACCTGACCCACAGATTACTATTGAAAATTACTTCAAAAGAGACTATAACAATCTGAAGCATGATTGAAATAGCAATAGATACTAAAGTAACTGTCTACAGTTAGATATATTTCGGATAAATTACTCTTTAGTGCTTTTTATTTATCACTAACTATCTTGGCTTAATTCAAGTATTTCCATCACCTTATGAACAATCATCTTATGCTGTGGGTGTTTCTGAATCTTCAATAACAGTTCCATCATCTCAGTATCTTGTGGCACAGAATAAGGTAAGAAAAAATCACTCAATGAAACTTCCAAAGCATCAACAATCTTCACAAAAGTTTCCAAAGAGATATTTCTGTGATTATTTTCTATCTGACTGATATAAGGAACGCTTAGATTTGTTCTTTCTGCTAATTCTTGTTGTGTAATCTTCTTTGAAACTCGTAAGTCTCGTATCTGATTACTTATATTTTCTAATATATCATCCATTCCTTCACCCTCTATGTTAAATCTACTATCTATCTTATAGATTAAATAATCAGGTTTACATTCTCTATAATTTAATATTTGTTAAAAATATATTCTATTGTTAAAGTTTGTGTGATATAATTATAACTGTTAGGAAATATTTCTTTTATTTCATTAAATAAAGTTAAACATCAGGAGGATATATATGCTTAAAAAGCTTAAGGAATTAAGCAAAGAACAAAAGATTATAGGTAGTATTGTACTATTGCTTATCCTCATTTTGTTCTTCACACTATTAACTAGCGGTAGCACTAAACACTCACAAGTTCAAACTAAGGCTAATGATTCCGTCAAACAGTCTTCACAAGTTAAACAGTCTAGTTCTTCTTCCTCTACTTCATCATCCAGTAGTGAAACTAGCTCTAAAATAGAGAAATGGTCTCCAACTGGACATATAGCTGTAGATGCTTATCTAAATACACCACAAATTAAAATCATACTGCGAGCCAAAGCACTGAGAGAACTAGCATACAAACTCTCTAACACTGATAAACTCTACGAAGTTGAAGCTGAGGTAATTGGGATTGAAGAAAAAGATGAATATCGTGAGTACAACATAACAGGTAAGAAACTTCTTATCCGTACACCTGAATCACTAGCTGTAAAAATAAATGAACTTATGGTCTATACAGGAAATACAGTATCTTTAGAAAAATATGATTCAATCAGTAAAGGCTCGTTAGTAATCAGCGAAGTGAGAAAAACAGAAAAACAACAAGAAGAGGAAAAAGCAAGTATTGAAGCCTCCAAATCAAAAGAGGAGGAAAGGAAAGCATCTTCACGAGAAAAAGAGCAAGAACAAGCTTCATCTCACACTACAACTACTCCTACACAATCGTCTACACCTGCTCCACAATCAAATTTAAGACCGTTCAAAAACTGTAAGGAAGCACGCAAAGCAGGACGTGTAAATATACCTGCTAGTGACCCCCAATACGGTCCATGGTTAGATAGAGACAAAGACGGATACGGATGTGATGAATAGTAAAAAAGTTCTTATTCTACTTTCACTACTACTTATTATCATTGTCACATTCACAGCATACTTAACCACTCTGCCACAAACAGACTACCAGATAGCTGTAAATAGACTTCAAAAGATAAGTTTAGAGGCTGTAGAACAGAAAATACAACATCAAGAAAGCTTTTACCTATACACAGGGAGAGAAAGTTGTCCATACTGTCAAGAATTTGCTCCAAAGCTAGCAAAAGCAGTAGATGAAACCAAGATAACTGTGTATTACTTGGATAGTGAGCATATAGATAAGACAAGTTGGAATAACTTTAAAACAACCGTAGGATTCAAAACAATACCCAATCTCACTTACTTCACAAATGGTACAGTATATGACAGATTATCAAATACAAGTCAAGCTAGCGTTGAAGTGATTGAATCATTTATAAGAAAGGAATAAATAATGAATACATACAAAATACTTAAGGACAATATTGAAACAATTTATCTAGGTAAGGCTGATGGTAGCCTTCTAGAGATAGAAAGAAAATACTTTGACTTCCTTCCAGAGGTCGGAGAAGAGGTTGAAGTTTTTGGCAATGATGGAAACTACATCATTACTAGAAAACTCATAATAAATTCAGATACTCCCGATAACACTAAAACGTTGAAAATATGGGGATGGATTTGCACAGCAACCTCTCTGCTCTTATTTCCTTTTATTTTTGGAGTAATAGGTATTGTCTTAGGATATCTCATCAGAAGCAGAGGGGATAAAGAACAAGGAACTGTTATAATGATTTGTGCAACTGGTGCTATGATTTTTGGAATGTGGCTAGGAGCCATTGTATGGGGGTAAATAATGAATAAAGGAAAAATCATTAAAATAATTGAAGATACTGCTTAC
>NZ_JBBJZX010000125.1:0-3444 GCF_038148935.1 Streptococcus pseudopneumoniae
AACTAGCCGCAGGCTGCTCAAAGCACTGCTTTGAGGTTGCAGATAAGACTGACGAAGTCAGCTCAAAACACCGTTTTGAGGTTGCAGATAGAACTGACAGAGTCAGTAACATGCCTACGGCAAGGCGACACTAGTATGGTTTAAAGAGATTTTCGAAGAGTATTATTCATCTTCGTCATCATCGAAGCCCGCTAACAGGTCATTGACTTTCACAATGTTTTCTGCAGCACGGCTCTTATAGTCCGCATCTGCACCTGTCAGGCTCGCATTGATAAATTCAATCACCATTGGAAGATTCATCCCTGCATAAAGTTCGATGTCACGACCTTCCATAATCAAACGACTGACCACGTTACAAGGTGTCCCACCGAGAAGATCCGCAAAGACTAGGAAATCATCCAACCCTTCAATAGCAGCTTCAAATTTTGCAGTAAAGTCTTCTGGGCCATCTTCTGGAAGAAGAGCTACTGTGTAAATGTTGTCTTGTGGGCCCATAATCATTTCTGTGCTACCTTTAAGCTCCTCACAGAAGCGACCATGGCTCACCAAAATTAATGATTTAGTCATAAGGAATTACATTCCAAATGCAAAGTGACCAAGGGCAGAAAGACCTACTGCAAGAGCGATAATGATACCGATAGCTTTAGTAGAAGTCATACCTTTCTTACCAAGCAACCAGAAGATAAAGGCAGTAAAGATTGCTGGAAGCAAACGTGGGAAGATTTGGTTCAAGATGTCTTGGAAATCAATCATCTTTTCACCGATTGGCAACTTGTAAGAAATTTCAAAGTTGATCATTGTTGCTACAAGAGCACCCATCATGAAGACACCAAGTACAGATGCAGCGTCAATCAAAGCTGTCAAGGTACTTTGCATGTTGTTGATAAGATTAACCCCTTCTTTGTAGGCAAATTCCAACTGTTTCCAACGGAAGATGTCATACGCTACTGCAACTGCAATCCAAAGGAAGATACCCCAAGGTTGACCAGCGATCGCCATAGTTGCTGCGACTGACCCCATGATAGCAGGTACAAGTGAACCAAAGATTGTATCCCCAAGAGGAGCGAATGGTCCCATCAAACCTGTCTTGATACCGTTAACGGCGTCTTTTGAACCCACACCATCTTTTTCTTCCATGGCAAGGTCAAAACCAGCGATAATGGTATGGAAGAATGGTGAAGTATTGAAGAATTGAGTATGAACTTTCATCATTTCTTTCAATTCAGGAGTGCCATCCCCATACATTTTACGCAACTGAGGCAAGATCATGTAAAGGTAACCAGAAGCTTGCATACGTTCGTAGTTCCAACCTAATTGGAAAGTAAACAAGCTACGTTTGTTGATTTGATTAAAATCTTCTTTTGTAAGTTTGTAATTAGAATTCGTCATCTTCGATTTCCCCACTTTCTGATGGTGTAGAAGGTGCTGCTACAGCTACTTTTTGGCTATTTTTGAAGTGAAGCACTGCAAGGAAAATACCTACGATAGAAATACCAATCATAGACAAACCTTTGAAGTTGTTCACGAAACCAATTTTTTCAGCAACTTCAGCAGGAAGAGTACCTACGATACCAGCAACAGCGCCACCAAGACCTGTTACATATGAGTAAAGAACAGTCAACATAGCCGTCAAACCAAATCCCATAGCAAGATAGTGAAGGTTACGTTTAACTGGAAGGTAACGAAGCAAGATTGCAAATCCAAGACCTGGAAGCATACGTCCTGCGAGTGTCAAACCATCTGCAATCCATTGGTATTCTGTCACTAAGTCTACTACATGTTGTACAAAGGCACCACCAAAAGCAAGCGCAAAGAAGACTGGAAGGGCACGAGATAGAGCCCAAGGAATCGCACCAAGCAAGTAGTTGCGTTCAATACCTTTATAGTCAAAGCGTTCGATGGCAGCATCCACACGGTGAGCGAAGAAGGTAGTAGTCATACGTCCAAGAACGTCGAAGTAAGTCAAGAGAGCTGCTACTGGTACAGCGATTGTAGTAATTGCAAGCGGTGCATCAATTCCTTGTGAAACAGAGAAGGCTGTCGCAAGAACCGCACCAGAAGTTGCGTCGATACGAGAAGCACCACCGAAGGTACCAACCCCAAGAACGAACAGTTGCAAGTTACCACCGATAAGCAAACCAGTAGTCACATCTCCCATGATTAAACCAGTAATGAAACCAGCAAATACAGGGGAACCTGCAGATGAAACGATCGTCAACTCATCACAGATTTGATAAGCTGAGTACAAAGTGAGAAGTAAAATTTGCCACCATTGTATCATAACAATGACCTCCTAAAAAATTTTTTCCTATTTTAATAAGCTCAAAAAGTCTGAAATTGGATCATTTGGAACCATTTGAGCAGTAAGTTTAACACCTTTTTCTGCCAGTTTGTGGAAGTCTTCCACATCCTTGTCCACTACGTTGATAGAACGTGTGATGGCGCGAGTTTCTGGTGTTTGAGACATATTCCCAACATTGAGGGTTTCAAGTGGTACACCTGCTTCGACCAAGCCAAGGAAACGGTCTGGTTTACGAGCCACGATAAAGAGACGTTGGCTATCGTACTTACCAGCAAGAATATTGGCTGCGGCTTTCTCAACTGGCAAGATACTGAGCTTCACACCTGGTGGTGTCGCAAGTTTCAAACCACTCTTTTCAATATCGTTGTTGACAACTTCGTCGTCTACAACCATAATGCGTGAAACATTTAGTTTTCCAGCCCAAAGATTGGCTACTTGTCCGTGGATCAAACGTCCATCGATACGGCATCCTACAATTGTCATAAGTTTTCCCCCTTTATATGTTTTAGTGTAGGTTTACGAGTTAAATGAATCTCTTCTTTATATTGACCTTCTGTTTCAAAGATAATGATGCGGTTGGCACCTTCCTTGAGATAGCTATGAGGGATATAAAGTGAGAGGGTTGGGCCGACGTTCCAAAAACGTCCTAGATTCTGCCCGTTTACAAAGGCAACTCCCTTACCAAACTCAGATAAGTCTAGGTAAGTATCTTTTGGCTCTTGAACTGTAAAGTCATAAGCGTAAAAGGCTGGTTGTCCTTGAGTCCATCCTTTTGAAAAATCAATTTTCTCAGGATTGTCTAGTGGGAGTGGATAGTGTTTCCAGTTTAGTAAGAAGTGCAAATCCTTACAAACCCCTGTCCGAATTCCCTTACGTTGCGTATCCGCTAAGAACTTATGACCATAGTTGACACGCCCCATATTTTCTATCAAGACATCAATCCTAGATAACGCTTTCTTTTCGCCTTGATAAAAAATATCTTCCCCAATCTCTGTCTGATATTGGGTTTTAACCCATTGACCATCGACATACAGCTGAGCCCTATCTCGACCATCAATGATACGAAGTCTTTCTTCTTCTGCATCCCAGTTTGTTTCTGTTCGATAGAGTAGGTAGCCATAGCTTTGTCCCAACTCCTCCAT
>NZ_JBBJZX010000126.1:0-3441 GCF_038148935.1 Streptococcus pseudopneumoniae
ATCTGATGCTCTGGACCTCGCCACCGTCCATTTTGGATAGATAAGTCAAATTCTGACAAAATCTGATTTAAGCTAGCTAAGTGGCGACCAAGCGTAGCCTCACTAATCATCAATTCTTGAGCCAGCTTATGGGCTAAAAACTGTTGGTGGTAGAGAAGATAGACCAAAATCTGGTATTTAACAGCATTCTCCAAAAACAAGCTCCGAATATCTCTCCCCTTGGTAGCTGCACCGATTGACAGACGCAGATTTTCATTTTCAAAGGAGATGTTCAGCTCTAAGCCACTGTCCAAAGCCTTGTCATTGAGCAGGGTGACATATTTGGTTAGGGTTGCTTTTGAAAATCCTGTTTCCTCCATTACAGCCTTGACGGTCGTCTGAGACTCTTGTAATAGAAAGGAAAGGATTGAAAATTGGCCAGATTCAGCCTTTTCCATCAAGTCTCCTAAATACATTTGTTACCCCTTTCATTTTCTACCTTAAGCATAGCATAAATCTTAGAAATGCTGAAATAATCTGTTTCTCTTTTTATTTCCATGCTGATTTCCTGGTTCATTATCCTGAAAATCAGTAAACACACGGCTCCCCCTTTGGGCATTTTTATGCTAAAATAGTAGCTATGGATAAAATTATTAAAACTATATCAGAAAGCGGAGCCTTTCGTGCTTTTGTCCTTGATAGCACGGAAACCGTCCGCACTGCTCAAGAAAAACACCAAACCCAAGCTAGCTCAACTGTAGCGCTTGGTCGAACTCTTATCGCTAGCCAGATTCTCGCAGCCAATGAAAAAGGAAATACCAAACTAACAGTGAAGGTACTGGGATCTAGCTCTCTAGGTGCTATCATCACCGTCGCTGATACCAAGGGGAATGTCAAAGGTTACGTTCAAAATCCTGGTGTTGACATTAAAAAGACCGCAACTGGTGAAGTTCTAGTCGGACCTTTTGTTGGAAATGGTCAATTTCTCGTTATCACAGACTACGGCATTGGAAATCCTTATACTTCCTTGACCCCACTCATCTCTGGAGAGATTGGGGAAGACCTTGCTTTCTACCTAACAGAAAGCCAACAAACCCCTTCTGCAGTCGGCCTCAATGTCCTTTTGGACGAAGAAGACAAGGTTAAGGTTGCTGGTGGTTTCCTAGTTCAAGTCTTGCCGGGAGCCAAGGAAGAAGAGATTGCTCGCTTTGAAAGACGCATCCAAGAAATGCCAGCTATCTCAACCCTTCTCGAAAGTGAAGACCATATCGAAGCCCTCCTCAAAGCTATCTACGGTGACGAGGCCTACAAGCGTCTTTCTGAAGAAGAGATCCGTTTCCAATGTGACTGTAGCCATGAGCGCTTTATGAATGCTCTTGCCAGCCTTCCAAGCTCAGACTTACAGGAAATGAAAGAGGAAGACCACGGAGCAGAAATCACTTGTCAATTCTGCCAAACTACTTACAACTTTGATGAAAACGACCTGGAGGAACTCATTCGTGACAAATCTTAATACACCTTTTATGATTGGCAATGTTGAGATTCCCAATCGTACCGTTTTAGCACCCATGGCTGGCGTGACCAACTCAGCCTTTCGTACCATCGCAAAGGAGCTCGGAGCAGGACTCGTTGTAATGGAAATGGTCTCTGACAAGGGAATCCAATACAACAACGAAAAAACCCTGCACATGCTTCATATCGATGAGGGCGAAAACCCTGTCTCTATCCAACTCTTTGGTAGTGATGAAGACAGCCTAGCACGCGCAGCAGAATTCATCCAAGAAAACACCAAAACCGATATCGTCGATATCAACATGGGCTGTCCTGTTAACAAAATCGTGAAGAACGAAGCTGGCGCTATGTGGCTCAAGGATCCAGATAAGATTTACTCTATCATCAACAAGGTCCAATCTGTCCTTGATATTCCACTTACTGTCAAAATGCGTACCGGATGGGCTGACCCATCTCTTGCAGTAGAAAATGCCCTCGCTGCTGAAGCAGCAGGTGTTTCTGCCCTCGCCATGCATGGCCGTACCCGTGAGCAAATGTATACAGGTCATGCAGACCTTGAGACCCTGCACGACGTAGCTCAAGCTCTGACCAAGATTCCATTTATCGCTAATGGTGACATCCGTACTGTCCAAGAAGCCAAACAACGCATCGAAGAAGTCGGTGCTGACGCTGTCATGATTGGCCGCGCTGCCATGGGAAATCCTTACCTCTTCAACCAAATCAACCACTACTTTGAAACAGGAGAAATCCTACCTGATTTGACTTTTGAGGACAAGATGAAAATCGCCTACGAACACTTGAAACGCTTGATTAACCTCAAAGGAGAAAACGTCGCAGTTCGTGAATTCCGTGGCCTCGCTCCTCACTACCTCCGTGGAACATCTGGCGCAGCCAAACTCCGTGGAGCCATTTCACAAGCTAGCACCCTAGCAGAGATTGAAGCCCTCTTGCAATTGGATATGGCTTAATAGACCAAAACCCGTAACTCTCTTAAAGGTTACGGGTTTCTTTGATTTATACAGGCAAGTAATGTCTATATGAAATTAGTCATTCTCCGTCTTTTTTCCTTTTAATAGATAAACACCTACTAGAGATATAAGACCTAAGAATTCCATAAGCAACGTTGACATTGTTCCAGTTGATGGGAGCGCTTGCTTATCTTTTTTATCTGAATTTGAACGATTTTCACTCATTTGATTTGCTTTATCAGCAAGAAGAACCATTTCCTTATCATCAGATTGAGTTTTTCCTTCCCTATTTGCCTCTGGCTCTGTAGCCATTTGTTTTTTAGGAAGTGTTTTAATCGCAAATAAGCTGAAATGACTCGTTTTGAAAACGACTTGTCCATTTTCAACTGTTGATGGGAGCAACTCCAACTCTCCGTTTTCTTTCACATGGTAAACTTGAATCTCAGAATCAATATTACCAATTGCAAGACGAACTACTCTCTCTCCCTTCACATGGGTTTCTTTCCCATCTTTTGAAAGGGAAATATCAAATACGCGCACTGTTCCTTGCCCTGTTTGACGGGTAATATTATCAATCATTTCTTTTGTTGTTACCTCTTTAAGATTGACAGAGTCTGCTTCTGTAGCAGTTTCAAACATAACAGTAATCTTGGCATTCCCATTTTGAGTTGTAAATACCTTTTGAACAGTAGATGTCGGTTGAGATGAGAGAGTAGGAGAAAGACTGTTAGATCTGGTAGGAGATGAAGAATTTGTCTCGTTTCCTGATGGTTTACTTGGAGTAGGTTCCTCTGGTTTTTCTGGAGATTTTGGTTTAGTGGAAGCACTAGAACTTCCTGAAGAGCTAGTGGAACCGGAGTGACTTCCTGTGGTTGAACCTGATGGGATCTGCTCTTTTTCCGCAGGTTTGCTTGGAGCAGGTCGCTCTGGTTTTTCTGGAGATTCTGGTTTAGTGGAGGCACTAGAACTTCCTGAAGAGCTA
>NZ_JBBJZX010000127.1:0-3360 GCF_038148935.1 Streptococcus pseudopneumoniae
ATAGAAAGAGATTTCATGAAACAATTTTTAGAACGGGCCAGTATTTTGGCTCTCTCCCTCGTTTTGATTACGTCCTTTTCCATCTCGAGTGCCCTGCCAGCCATGTTTGACTATTATCAAGGTTATCCTAAGGAACAAATTGAACTCTTGGCGAGCTTGCCTTCCTTTGGAATCATGATGATGTTATTACTAAATGGTTTCTTAGAAAAAATATTTCCTGAGCGATTACAGATTAGTTTGGGCTTGCTGATTTTATCATTGAGCGGGACGGCTCCCTTTTGGTATCAAGCTTATCCTTTTGTCTTTGGAACACGGATTCTCTTTGGTTTGGGTCTTGGGATGATCAATGCCAAGGCCATTTCTATTATCAGTGAACGCTATCAAGGAAAAACGCGAATTCAGATGCTAGGGCTACGCGGTTCTGCAGAGGTCGTTGGAGCTTCTCTCATCACCTTGGCAGTCGGCCAGTTGTTGGCCTTTGGTTGGACAGCTACCTTCCTAGCCTATAGTGCTGGATTTTTGGTGCTGACCCTTTATTTGCTCTTTGTCCCTTATGGAACAGAAAAGAAAAAAGTCAAGAAAAAAGCGAAGGAAGCAAGTCGCTTAACTCGAGAAATGAAAGGCTTGATTTTTACCCTAGCTATAGAAGCAGCAGTGGTAGTTTGTACCAATACGGCTATTACCATCCGTATTCCAAGTTTGATGGTGGAAAGAGGACTTGGGGATGCCCAGTTATCTAGTTTTGTTCTTAGTGTCATGCAGTTAATCGGGATTGTGGCTGGTGTGAGTTTTTCTTTTTTGATTTCTATTTTTAAAGAGAA
The DNA here is from genome assembly GCF_038148935.1 of Streptococcus pseudopneumoniae. GTDB lineage: Bacteria > Bacillota > Bacilli > Lactobacillales > Streptococcaceae > Streptococcus > Streptococcus pseudopneumoniae_U. The sequence goes on from NZ_JBBJZX010000127.1 coordinate 822, forward strand.
ACTGCTCCTCTGGTCTGGTATTACCTTCGGCTTAGGTCAAATTGTGATTGCCTTGTCTCCATCCTTATGGATGGTTGTGGCAGGAAGTATTCTTGCTGGTTTTGCCTACAGTGTAGCCTTGACGACGGTCTTTCAACTTGTCTCTGAAAGAATTCCAGCTAAGCTCCTCAATCAAGCAACCTCATTTGCAGTTTTAGGCTGTAGTTTCGGAGCCTTTACAACCCCATTCGTTCTAGGTGCAATTGGCTTACTAACGCACAATGGTATGTTGGTCTTTAGTATCTTAGGATCTTGGTTGATTGTAACCTCTATCTTTGTCATGTACCTACTTCAAAAGAGAGCTTAGGACTGGTTTCCTAAGTTTTTCTTTTTAGGATTTTTGTACCCAGACAATATTTATTTTAGAACCTTGTCTACAGATTAATTTCTTGATAAAATAGAAGTTATGACGAGATATAAAGCAACTATTTCCTATGATGGTTACGCCTTTGCTGGTTTTCAGCGCCAGCCTCATGCGCGTAGCGTTCAGGAAGAAATTGAAAAAACCTTGACTAGATTGAATAAGGGGAAAGCCATCACTGTTCACGGTGCTGGTAGGACTGATAGTGGGGTTCATGCCCTGGGACAGGTGCTTCATTTTGACCTACCTTATCAGATGGATGAGGAGAAGCTCCGTTTTGCTTTGGACACTCAGTCTCCTGAAGATATTGATGTGATTTCAATTGAGCTTGTGGCGGATGATTTTCATTGTCGTTATGCCAAGCATAGCAAGACCTATGAGTTTATCGTGGATAGAGGACGTCCCAAAAATCCGATGCGCCGTCACTATGCCACCCACTTCCCTTACCCACTTGATATGGAGAGGATGCAGGAGGCCGTCAAAAAGCTAGAAGGAACCCATGATTTCACTGGCTTTACAGCCTCTGGGACTAGTGTAGAGGATAAGGTTCGCACTATTACAGAAGCCAGTCTTAGGGTTGATGAGACAGGCCAGTTTTTGACTTTTACCTTTTCAGGAAATGGTTTCTTGTATAAACAGATTCGCAATATGGTGGGGACACTGCTCAAAATCGGCAACAAGCGTATGCCAGTAGAGCAGATTGACCTCATCTTGGAGAAAAAGGACAGGCAGCTTGCAGGTCCCACTGCAGCACCAAATGGTTTATATTTAAAGGAGATTCGTTATGAAGAATAATCGTATTTTAGCACTTTCTGGAAATGATATTTTTAGTGGTGGTGGTTTGTCAGCTGATTTGGCTACCTATACCTTGAACGGCTTGCATGGCTTTGTAGCAGTGACTTGTTTGACAGCCTTGACAGAAAAAGGATTTGAAGTCTTTCCAACTGATGATACCATTTTTCAACATGAATTAGATAGCTTGCGTGATGTGGAGTTTGGGGGAATTAAGATTGGTCTTCTCCCTACTGTTAGTGTGGCTGAGAAGGCCTTGGACTTTATCAAACAACGCCCAGGAGTGCCTGTGGTTCTGGATCCTGTCTTGGTATGCAAGGAAACGCACGACGTAGCAGTTAGTGAACTCTGCCAAGAGTTGATTCGCTTTTTCCCTTATGTCAGTGTGATTACGCCTAACCTCCCAGAAGCAGAATTATTAGCTGGTCAAGAGATTAAAACCTTGGAAGACATGAAGGCTGCAGCGCAGAAATTATATGCCTTAGGAGTACCAGCAGTCATTATCAAGGGAGGCAATCGCCTTAGTCAGGACAAGGCTGTGGATGTCTTTTATGATGGACAAAACTTTACAGTCCTAGAAAATCCAGTTATCCAAGGCCAAAATGCTGGCGCAGGTTGTACCTTTGCCTCTAGCATTGCCAGTCACTTGGTTAAAGGTGATGAACTTTTACCAGCAGTAGAAAGCTCTAAGGCTTTCGTTTATCGTGCTATTGCACAAGCAGATCAGTATGGAGTAAGACAATATGAAGCAAACCAAAACAACTAAAATCGCCCTTGTATCACTATTAACCGCCCTCTCTGTGGTTCTAGGTTATTTCTTAAAAATTCCAACACCGACAGGCATTCTAACTCTTTTAGATGCGGGTGTCTTCTTTACGGCCTTCTACTTTGGTAGTCGCGAAGGGGCTGTAGTCGGAGGACTAGCAGGTTTCTTGATTGACCTCTTATCAGGCTACCCTCAGTGGATGTTCTTTAGCTTGCTCAACCATGGCTTGCAGGGATTTTTCGCAGGACTTAAAGGAAAAACTCAGTGGTTAGGCCTTATCTTAGCAACGATTGCCATGGTAGGGGGTTACGCCTTGGGTTCTACATTGATGAATGGCTGGGCTGCAGCCCTACCAGAAATTTTACCAAATTTCATGCAAAATATGGTAGGGATGATTGTAGGATTTATTCTTAGTCAAAGTATCAAGAAGATTAAGTAAAGAGGATGTGGAGAAAGTCCTAAGAATTAGAAAAAACGCATAGTATCAGGTGTTGAAACCTTGATACTATGCGTTTTATTGTGGGAAGATTTTATACTCTTCGAAAATCTCTTCAAATCGCGTCAACGTCGCCTTGCCGTAG